>PBMZ01000171.1 GCA_002722955.1 Planctomycetaceae bacterium
CAACACTCATCAATCGCTATGCAATTCCATTCAAGCACACCTTAGGAGACCTCCAACATGCGCACCACGTTGCTCTTGGCCATCATCATTGCAACGAGCTACCTAAGCCTTGCGCCAGCCGACGATCACACGCTGAACTTGGTCAAGGCGGCTCGCGAGCTGCGCGAGAAGTACCTGAACGATCCGCATCGGCCGTCGTGGCACTTCCTGGGATCAGAAGGTGTGTGTTTTCCGTTTGATCCACAGGGCTGCATCTATTGGAAGGGCAAGTATCACTTGTTCTATGCCGTTCAGGTCAAAGGCAAAGGAGCCTGGGGGCATGCATCCAGCGCGGACTTGCTGCATTGGATGCATCATCCTGTGCCGTTGACCGTGAACCCCGGCGATCCCGAGACCGCTGTCTTCGCCGGCGGGGCGATGATTGGTAAAGATGGTAAGCCGATGATGATCTATCACGGTTTGGACTTGGGCACTTGCATCGCTTTGCCCGAAGATGATGATTTGATCCGCTGGAAGAAGTCGCCCAGTAACCCGGTGATCCGCTTGCCGAAGAAGGGCGATCCGAATTACGGCAAGTACCATGTTTGGGACACTTGTGGGTGGGCCAAGGACGGCACGTTCTACTCGATCTGCGGTGACAAACCGAACACGTTGCCCGAAACGGACGGTGACATCGCGTTTCTGTTTCGCTCGAAAGATATGATCAATTGGGAGTACATGCATCCATTCTACAAGTCGAACCGCAAATGGACGCCCGCCGACGAAGATTGCTCGTGCCCGGACTTCTTTCCGCTGGGCAAGAAACACGTGCTGATGTTCATCAGCCACACGCAAGGCACGCAGTACTACATCGGCCGCTACGAAAACGACCGCTTCCATCCCGAACAGCACGGCAAGATGAACTGGCCGGGTGGCCCTGTGTTCGCCAACGATAGCTTGGTCGATGACAAGGGCCGCCGCATCATGTGGGCCTGGGCGTGCGAATCGTGGGAGCGAGAAACTCAGCGATCAGCCGGTTGGTCCGGAGTCATGACGATGCCGCGAGTCCTCACGCTGGCCGACGACGGCACGATGCTGATCAACCCGGCCAAGGAAATCGAGAAGCTGCGAATGAACCCGCGCAGCACCGACGCCTTTCGAGTCCCCGCCGATGGCGACATCACGCTGAAAGACGTCCAAGGCGACTCGCTAGAAATCGGACTGAACGTCGATCCCGCTCAGTCCGAAGAGTTCCAAGTCAAGGTTCGCTGCGCAGCGGATGGCTCGGAAGAAGCGGTTATCGCTGTCAACCCGACCGAAGGAGTGATCAAGATCGACACCACCAAGTCCAGTCTGCGCAAAGACATCATCCAGCCGTTCCCCTATCCGCAAGCCGCGTACTTTCCCAAGAAGATTCGCCAATCCAAGGACGTCCGCATCCAAAAAGCTCCCTTCAAACTACGCGACGGCGAGTTGCTGGAACTGCGCATTTTTCTGGACAAATCAATCCTCGAGGTCTTCGCCAACGGACGCCAATGCATCACGCAACGGATCTATCCATCGCGAACGGACAGCAATCAAGTCAAACTGTTCAGCAAGGGAGCCGCCGTTACCGTCAAGTCCGCTCAAGTCTGGGACATGGCTCGCACGAATTCGTTTTGATTCGAGACAATAGCTTCGTGCCGTGTCAGTTACCGCGAGGCTGAACGGGGCCGGCGGTCATTGGTGTGTAGTTCGTTTTGGTTTGGTCGTAGATCGGCAGAGACGGGTTTGTGGGATGTGGAGTTTTGTCGTCAGGTGGCCAAGCAAATGCTTCCGGATAGGCCCAGTCAGCGTCGAAGGTGTTGATAAACAATTCCGTGTTCGCTTGACCTTTGACGATGATTCCCAGTTCACGATTAAAGTTTAATGAATTTAAAGTTTAATGAATTGCCGGAAATGTTCTCGGACTCCATGTAGGCAATCGCGTCTTCAGTTCGAGCATCGGCAAGCAGCACTTTCGCATGGATATACATCGTCTTCGCTGTCGCCGGGTAAAGCATGACTTTGGCACGGGCTTTGGTGAGCTGCTGGTAATTGTCCGCAAAGGCATACGTGTGCTTGCCGCTATAGAATTCGGTATTCGCCGTCAATAAGGCCCACACTTCGACACCGCGTTCAGCTGGCTCGACCAGGTGTTGTACGATCTGTTTGTCATTCATTTCTTCGTTGTGCACGATCAACGTTTTTTGAGCGGCTGCGATCACGGCAAGATGAATGTCGCGAGAGTTTCCTTGGTCGATGCCATCGCCTAACTTCGACTGGTGGAAAGCAGGGTACGATCCATCAGATGGATACAATCCTGTCGCAGCCGGAGCCAAACCTGTTGTGCCGTTACTCCACACGAGCCCATTGGTTGAGTTGGCCAGACCATTGGTCACGTCGTGGCCAGCGACCTGAAAGTCTGACTCGAAGACGCTGGCGACCTTCACAATCAAGGCTGGATCGGTCAGGGGCGCTCCGAAGTCTCGGATGGGAAAGCCGATATCAGGATGAGTTGGACCCCAGAGTTGCCAAGGCAGTGGAACCATCTTGCTTGAATGGCCCTCTGTTTCCGGTGTTCTCATCCATGCGTACGGACACAAGTTCATTGTCAGGACGAGAACCTTGGCCGTGTCGGGCAGCTCGCTCTCTTTCAAGAGCCGCCCGTCTTGACGAGCGTCGATGATGATCGTCTTTTGGTGAGTGATGCTGAAGTTGTTCGAGGCCCAGTTAACGGCAACTTTGCCCGATCCCTCCGCGCTTTCCAACGCATCTTTGACAGCGTACACCTGATCGTATCGCGAGTTGTCCTTGTTCGGGCCAGCGAAAAATTGGCCATTAAAAATAATGCGGATGTCGACACCGTTTCTCTTGGCAGTCTTCAAGCCATCGACGATCTGCGGTCCGCCCATCTCGTAAATCGGAATGTCGATTGAGTGTTTAGCGGTGACAAGTGCTTCATGCACAACTTGTCCTTTGTTGTCGGGCTCCGCCCAGAAGCGAGTCAGTTGAACTGTTCCATATTTCGAGATCCCCGTGACTTCCTTTCCGACGTCTGTCGTAGGAGTTTCTGAAGACGACTCTTGAGCAGACGTGTCCGGCGCGGGCGCTGTCTGGTTTTCCGTTTGAGAAGTGTCCGACGAACAACCAAGCCCAACCAACGCAACCACAGAAACGATGACCGCACACCATAATCGTAATTGACACAACATGTCCCGTCTCCTGATTTATAATCGCACGTCCATTATATTTGCATGAGCACTAACGATAGAAGTAAGAGCATTCGAATAGCGCTGTCAGTCAACATGCCCGATTTGCCGTTGACTCGAATCGTCAACGGTCCCTTGAAGCGAAGTCGTGAGCGATGTCGTTCCACTCAATCTTTTGAACACGGGGAATCAGCGCGGGAGTTTCCAGCCGCGCATCCGCAAACTTGAGCGAGCCTTTTCCGTCGCCGGATAGTTTGGCAATCAGTTTCGAAGACTGGCTGGTAAACCGAAAACGGACACTGTTCCAATCCGAGTCGGTTTTCGAGAAGACTTGGCTGCCGAGCATCTTGTCAGTTTCAGCGTTACGGATTTCTAAACGCGCATTGCCCTGAAACATCTTTGTTCTCACCGCCACGGAAAACTCGAGATTCCGGTTGGGCCGCACTTTGACCTGCTGTGATAACGCGGCAAAGCCATCCTGCAATTGAATGCCGACGCGGGTCGCATATTTACCACGCTCGTTAACGATGTCGTCGGCCGACCATTCAGGACCAGTAATGTGTGGGTGAGCTGGAATGCCTGCGTAAATATTCGGGCGCAGTGCACCCAAGAAGTCATTGCCTAGGTAAACGTCGAAGTCGATCTTGTAGTTGGTGTTGGGTGATACGGTGACGTATTGAATAATCCGCGAGGGCGTTGGCTCAGCAGCCTGATACTTGATCTTGAAACTACGCTTTCCGTCCGAACTGCGGTCGGTGGCATCCGATAGCGTGCCACGATTCGTCATCGTCCAACCGGCAAAGCCGCGCTTCTTGTCGTAGTTCTCGAAAGAAGCGTTGATGATTGGCAATCTAGGTTCGCTGCGAATGTTGTCGATCCAAACGCTGCCGTTGGCTCCGGGTGCCATATAGAAGCCAATACGGATGCGGCCATAGATTCCGCTATTGAAGACGAAAGAATTCTTCAGCCAGCGACCGCCAACTTGTTCCGACCGGACGCTTCCGGACTTTGTTTCGATGAGCCAATGATCCGAATCAAGTGACTTGAATTCACCGTCGACGAGAAGGTTGTCATCAGCCTGAAGTGTTGTTGTCACGTTGAGACAAATCAGCAGAACAATACCCGCGCAATGTCGAAAACAGCAATTGTGAGATTTTCGGCAGATCATAATGGCTACCCATTTCGAAAAGTCGCGTTTCAGCTAAGTCCACACGAGCCGTCCGAGGTCAATTGTGATCGTGCAGCCACTGTGCAACTCGAATTCATGATTCAGAATTTCGGCGATTTTTTCATACCGACTCGTTTTCAATTCATAGACGTCAAGCGACTTTGACTCCAAATCGGCCATCAAGTAATACTTGACGCCGTTCTCTTCGTAGAGCGTGAATTTCTCATTGCGATCACGGCTTTTGGTCGAGGGCGACAAGACCTCGACAACGAAACTTGGTGGTGCTTTCAGGTGTTCGGCCGGTTGGTCACCACAGACGATCATCACGTCAGGGCAGATGACGGTGTCATCGGTGACAACCCAGTCTAAGTTCGTGTAAACTTCGCATTGACAGTTTCCCGCATCGAGTTGATCCCAGAGCTGACGGATTATGCTTGAAATAAATCTTTCATGCGGCGCAAAAGGAGAAGGAACCATGGCGACTGCCGTGCCGTACCAAAGCTCCCAGTCACCTTCCCACTGGCAATAGTCTTTGTAGGTGTAATGGGTCCGGAATTGTCTAGCGGTGGACATATTCGCGTCCTCTTTGCGTCAAGAATTGAGGGCTCATGACAACCGTTTCAAACAAAGCGCTGAATCGATAGTTTTGCTCCTTCAGTTTCCTTTGCATCTTATCCAACAACGGCCGGTCTGACAGAATCAACGATCGCTCCAATGCATAACCCAAGAACTTGCGGCAAAGCGTGCGAACGAAATCGTCGCGTCTTTCAACAGCCAAGTATTCTGCAAACTCGGGCACACCACGAGCAACTCGATTTTCTTCATCCGGTTTCTGGTTTCCGGTTTCCGATTTACCGTCCAGAAACACAGCGTTATCTATTTCACGGCCCGCCAAGTCCTTGCTGCGAGTCTTTCCGATGGCGTCAAATCCTTCCATCGAGAGCCCGATGGGGTCAAAGCGAACATGGCAACGGGCGCACTTCGCGTCGTCTGTGTGAAGTTTCAACAGCTCGCGAATGGTCTTGCCGCCGGTGTCTGTTTCTTTAGCTGGCAACACAGCCACGTCCGGCGGAGGTGGCGGGATGTGTTGGCCGAGGACTTTGTGAAAGACCCAAAAGCCACGTTTGACGGGGCTCGTTCTTTCTGGCTGTGAATTCTTCGTCAAGAACACCGCCATGCCCAACAGGCCGCGGCGGCCCTTGGAACTCATGTCGGTCACTGGAGCCCACTGATCTGGTTCGCCCTCGAAGCGAACACCGTAGTGAGCTGCCAAACGCGCGTTGACGAAGGTCGTATCTCCGCCAAGTAGATCAGTGACTGGGCGGTCGTTTTGAATCAAGTGTGTAATCACTCGCGTGGGCTCTTCGAACATCGCTTGTTTCAGTGCGTCATCGAAGTCGCGATACACATCCCGATTGACAGACTCTTGTTGTAAGAAATCACGATGACCTAGCCATTGTCCGAAGAACTCCAGCGCAAACGCGGAGATTTTGGGATCGGCCAGCATTCGATTCAGTTGCTTTTTCAAAACAGCCCTGTCATGCAAGCGGCCAGCTTCGGCCAGTTCACTCAATTCGACATCAGGCATCGATGACCACAAGAAATAACTAAGCCGCGAGGCCAGCGATCGGTTCGAGATGGGTTTGACGGCACTTCCCATCGGTGGCAAGTCCATGCGGTAACAGAAACACGGCGAGACCAACAGCCGAATCACCGTCGCTCGCACGGCCTGTTCGACGCTGAAGTCCGCGTTATCGCAAGTTGTTTCGTAGAATGTTTCGAGGCCTTCTGACTCGCGCCCGGTTAACGGACGCCGATAAATGCTGGCCGCCAAATCTTGAAGTTGCTTTAGGTAGATCGAGCGGCCGTCTTGCCACTGAGACCGCTCGCGCTCTAAGCCAACACGAAAGGCTTCGAAGAAGACAGAGACGGGATGCTTTGCGAGTTCCTCGCCCTGTAACCTGACGTTTGATCGCGCCAGATAAATCTGTTCGAATCGCGCCAACGTGTCGGGCTCGGTCAGCTTTGGATCCTCTTCCTTGATCGAGTCGAAGTCGGGATGCTTCATAAAGTTTCGTTCTGATCGTTCGAAGAACACGAAGCCGCGAAGACGTCGCTCAGTGATGCCCGTGCCGAAGTTTAGCTCGTCCCACAGTCGATTCAGTTCTTTGTTTTGCTCGTCATTCAAGACCAGTTTGCAAAGCGGCTGATCGTCTCGAAAGAAGCCTTCGATCAAGTGGAAGCCCGCGGAAAGTCCGCGTGTGCCGTCGACATAGAAGAAGCGATTGGGGAATAACGCACAAAATGTTCGGCAAGATACTCGTAGTCTTTCGGTCGCCTCGCGATGAGCCGGATCGACCAGCGGTAAGCTGAGAAACGCGTTGTCGGATTGGGCAACAACGTGAGGGCCCGCTGTCATTGATGCGAGGACGACACCACTTGCTGCGGTCTTGATTTCGAGCGTTGTTTTCGCGTGCAGAAAGATTCGCTTGTCCTTACCGAACACGCCGGTTGGGATTTTGATGCTGATTGCGGCGTTAGTGGCGGCTCGTTGTTTTAGATCAATAACCACGTGACCGTTGTCATCAGGTTTCAGCTTATCCAACTGCTCGCGAGCGTGCTGTTCAAGGATTGACTGCAGCGAACGGTTGCGTTTGTCGTTCGGGCGATAACGGTCCGGATTCTGCGTGCTGAAGTTCAATTCGCTGAAGACAACGCGACGGTCACGCGCAATTGGATTGTTTACTCGAAGAGTGAATTCGATCTTGTCGCGTTTGTGCAAGTCGCGGAACTCTGCAGAAACCTGACGTTCGTTGCCAACTAAAGATTCATTAAACGTATCGCGTTCGCTAGCCGTCTTGCGGCGACGATCGGTGTGATAGACAGGCGGGTTGCCTGCATTCGAAACGATCGCGCGAGTCTCCTTGGGGCAAAGCATCAAACTGAATTGCTTCAATTGTCGCGAGAGGGCACGGATTGTTTGCGTTGCTGACTGTGGATCTTGCTGAGTCAACGCGACCTGCCATTGGCGTTGGATATGACCAAGGAAGAACTCGTCGGCCGGGCGCTTATTCAAAGTCGAGGTCAGCTTCGCGAGGTACTTGCCACTCAACTGGCGATCGGAAGCCCATTGCAAAGGTGTGGACAACGGTTCGCGACGACGATGTTGATACTCCCATGCGGCCATTAGGTACGCTTCATAGTTGACTTCATGTCGGCGATAGAAATCAATGATCGCGCCTTCGAAGAACTTTTTCTTGTCCGCATAGGTGACGACACGATACGGTGCGAACTCGAAGCCCAACGGTTTAATCAACACGTGATCGGCGACGAATTCGGCGGCGGCATAGTATTTCTTGAACAGACTGGGCGACATGATCAACGCCTCGCCCGTGTTGTTGAAGCCCTCGCCAGAAGCCGGGTCGATGGGGAAGGAAGCCGCTGGCCGAATATCGTGCCCCGTCAAGTCGCGAATCGTATAGTTGTACTCAGGATTACTAAGCCGCCGAGGCAACACCGTCCCAGGATCGCCGTCTCGCTTCTTAGCCTCCTGCTGCATGATTTGTTCAATGGCCCGAATGAACGTAGCCTTCTGTTCTTTCGACGGCTGCTCAGATTCCTTCGGCGGCATCTCGCCCCGCGCGACGAAGTCAGCAACATGTTCCCATTGCCGATAATTGTCGCCCAACAACTTCACGGAGCTGTACCGAGTCAAATCCAACTCGCCTTCCGAAATCTCTTGGTTGTGACAGTCGGAGCAGAATTGGTTGACGAAGGGCAGAACGTTGTCGCGGAACGGTTCAGCGGCAACTGTCGATGAAGTTAGTCCGAGCGCAATGAGCGAGATCAGCTGAATACGATTCATCGGGTGATGACTCTTCTTTGATTGAGGGCAAGCTTTACCCTACAACTTTAGCATGCGACTGATCCGTTCGAAACACATCAGTTGCGAAGAGCATTATCCGAACAATTCGTTCACAGGCTTGCCATCATCGACCAGTGGAACAGGGCGGCCGAGAGGGGTGTGGAGCACGGTTTCGTGGTTGATGCCCAGCGAATGCAAGATCGTGGCTGCCATGTCTCGCGGCGTGACTGGGCGGTCGGTGACGGAAGCCGCTTGCTTGTCGGTGGCTCCGATGACTTGGCCGCCTTTGACTCCACCGCCGGCCATTAAGATTGAAAACGCGTTCGGCCAGTGGTCTCGGCCAGCTAGTTGATTGATTCTTGGTGTGCGTCCAAACTCGGTGGTGATCACCACGAGTGTGGAATCGAGCATGCCGCGATCTTCGAGATCGTTGAGCAATGCGGGGATGCCTTGATCGAAGCTGGGGCAAAGGATTTCCCGCAAGCTCCATGTGTTCTTGCGGTGAGTGTCCCAGTGACCATTCTCGATGCTGACGAATCGGCAACCGGCCTCGACCAAACGACGGGCCAGCAAACTGCATTGTCCCAGACTGGTCATGCCGTACGTGTCACGCATCTTGTCGGATTCACGCGTGATGTCGAAGGCCTCTTTCGCCTTCTGTGATGTCATCAAGTGATACGCCTTCTGATAGAACGTATCGAGTGATCGGACTTGCGAGCTGACCTGTTCCACATTACGTTCGAATTTATTGATCGCTTTTAGTGCAGCCTGTCGCCGCTGATTCCGGTCACTGGTTACGCTGACCGGAAGTGTGATGTCTCTCACGGAGAAGTCCGGTGCTGCCGGATCGGCCTCAATCACAAACGGTCCGTAGCTGGGGCCAAGGAATGACGGGCCGCCGCTGTTTAAGAAGTTAGGGACCGAGATATATGGTGGCAATTCGCCGGGCTTGCCAAGATTGGCAACCATTGAACCCAGGCAAGGGTGCTGGTTGTTGTTTTGATCGCCGTTAAAGTCGCCGACACCCGCTTTCTTGCCAGTCATCATCACGTGAAAGCCGCGGCCGTGATCCGAGTCCGTGTGTGTCATGCTGCGGATCAGTGCAAGCTTATCCATCACCGGCGCGAGCCCCGGGATGACGTCGCCGATTTGAATCCCTGGGACAACCGTGTTGATGGGATCAAAGTCGCCACGAATCTCTGCCGGCGCATCGGGTTTCAGGTCGAACATGTCTTGGTGCGGCATGCCACCCAAAATGAACATAAAAATGCAGTTCACGTCGCTCTTGGAAGTCTCGGCGGCGCAAGCGTCTTGCAGCCGGAGCACTTGATCTAGACTCAACCCACCAATCGCGCCGATTTTCATGAACTGGCGCCGATCAATTCCTTCGCAATAATTCGATCGCATGTTGGCTTCCTGATTCGTAGCTTAGCCGTCTTCCAACAACTGAACTTGTCGCCTGACGTCATCTACCGAAAAGTTAGACTCGTCGAGGATCGCCGTGGCGACTGCGTCTTCAGCCATTAATAATCCCAAGAATAGGTGTCCGACGTCAATGGCGGGATGGCCAAGTGTCCGACATTCTTCGTTCGCAAGGTCAAGATCTTGCTTCGAAGCGTTGCCAGTCAGGCATGTGTCCTGATCGAGTTCGTGCCGAACTGCCCACGAATCGACCGCTAAATTACCAAGCATTTCGGTGATCTGTGGGGCCTCGAGCAAAGTCAGCATGATTGAACACGAGTCAACCTATGCAGTCCCCACTTGTGCGCGGAGCTTGTTCGCGTCTGTCATTGTTTGCTTGGCGGCATCTGTGAAAGCTGCAAAGGTTGGAGTCATCGTTGCCCCTTGAGTAGCGAGCGTGCAGTGTTTTGCGTTCAACAATAACTGTTAAACACGCTGGCCATCAAAAGGTTCCTCATCAATCTCACTAGCGGGTGAAAAGAAAAACCGGCAGTGGCGTCCCGAGCATGACGTCCACTGCCGGTATGTTTTAGGAGTCGTATCTTCAACAATGCCGACTAGCCGCGGCTGCGTTTTTTCAGTTTGCTGAAGTCCTTGTCAGCGATTCGCTTTTCGAGGTCCACGTCTTTGTAGATGTAGTACTCAAGCATTTGCTCTTCTTCCTCACCATCCGTAGCCCAACCAAAGTTCTTCACGCCGACTACAAAGTTGGTGTCCTTGTTGAAGTAGACCAACGATCGTTTGTAGTCCTTGGCGGCTTTGGATGCCGAAGGATCGTCGTAACGAATCTCGAACTGCGTGCACATGATGCCTTCGACTTCGATGTCGTCGATTTGTTCGCACGTGACACCCGATTCAGCCGTCAGGTCGTTTCGACGAAGGTCAAGAGCCTTCTTCATCAAAGGCAAGAGTCCTGCCATCTTGATGGAGTAGCGGTTTTCCTTGGTGACTAAGAAGTTGTCCAAGGCAAGTTCCAACGCTCCGAGCAAGCGGCCAGCGATTCCACCTTTGCGAACCAAGAGTTTTTCTGGCTCAACGTCGGCCTTGTACTGAACTTCACGACCCTTGTCGTAGTTCTGGTACTTGAAGTAGACGCGGTGGGGATCGTTGTTGAACTTGCCAGCCATCTCTTGTTTATCAAGCAACGATCCGTTGACGCGTTCTTGCTTGATGAAAGTCGCGCTGTAACTGCCAACGGCGGCTACGTCCGCGTGAGACTTGTCGTACAGACCGATGATCTGTTTGAGGGCCAATTGAGACGGCGTGAGCTGGGGCTCTTCGACCTTCTCTTCTTTCTCGTCACCCTTTGTCCCGTCGTTGACGATTTTGATTTCATCAACGCCTGAGGCAACGATGAGGTTGTCTAATTCATCCTCAATAGAGCCTTGATTGCCAGTCATGATGGCAGGGGGGCTAGGGCGAATGGGGGCCTGATAATCTTGGTAGAGTAAAACGACTGCTACGCTGGAGATGATAATAGCGACGACGTTCGGCCCAATTGAGGTTTTTCGCTTTGCGAACTCGTACTGCTTAGGGCGCTTTTTGAAAAGCATATTGTCCTCGATTCATATGAGCCACGCGTTCCTTGAGCGGAAATCGAGATGTGGAACCGCTGATGTAGGATCAGATTGCATGGTCAAGTGATGTGGGATTCCGACGTGCTTAGTTCCGCGAAAACTCTCCTGTCGCTGGAACGAGCTAAGCAAATTGGAATTTGTACGGGTGTATCCATACGAACACGAAGACTCCTGACATTTAGGCACCGCGTCAGGAATTCAGCCAACAGACCTGTGGCTAGAGAGACAGTTTGATAGGAAGTCACCGTCCCCAGTTCAGGATCGGCATCGCCTTGAGAGAAAATGCACGATTTCTAAAGGACGCAAGAAAACCCGCGTATCACACCGAAGTCGAGTTCTCCTGAAACCCTGGTTGAGATAAAAAGGCTACCGAAGCGACAGCGCCTTTGCAGTTTGCCTAGACCGCCATAGGCTTCGCGCTGGTGTGTTTTGCGAAAAGCCGGGCTTCTTTGGCGTACAGTCCGGATTCAGCGGCTTATGTTTCAGTTGCTACTGAAATGCGTGCGTGAAGATGTCATAATGTTGGACTTCTCGAATGGCGAAAATTCCGAGGACAAAGGCGCCAACCAACTCTGCTTGCAATCTAATTGGAAAGTCAACAATCGTTATTCATCCATCAACACTGAGAATTCGTGGTCGTCCTGAATTCGTGGGGCCCAATCTTCCAAACCCACGAATTCAGGGCGACCACGAATTACACTCTGTGAAAACTCGCGTTTGCCACAAGTTGTTATGAACGTGACGCCTAACTGAAATATCGGTCATCTTCATGGCGAGTCCGGGTTAAACAATGAGTCAAAGCTTTCCCAAGAGAGTTCACTTCTGAAGTTGAGATTTGAATTGAAGACGCGAATGAACATCGTCCTGTTAGTTGTTGCCGCGGCATCCACCGCGATTGCGGATGACAGCAATCAAGAATTTTCCGTCCCGAAAGATGCGCAAGCAGTCATGACACAGCACTGTCTTGAATGCCATAGTGGCGATTCTGCGGAAGGCGGTGTGCGATTTGATACGCTTAGAAAGCTGAAGCTTGACGAGCGACTTGAGCTGCTGAACAAGGCGCAAGAGCAACTGTACTTTGGGCTGATGCCGCCAATTGATGCGAAGCAACCGCAAGAATCCAAGCGTGCTGTGCTGGCCGGATGGCTGCGTCGTGAGTTGCGAAAGCACGATGCCTCGAAGTTGGACGAAAAACTTCGCTATCCGGAATACGGTAACTATGTCGATCACGAGAAGCTTTTCTCGGGAGAAATCAAGACGAAGGCGTTCACACCAGCTCGCCGCTGGCTAGTCAGCCCGCAGATTTTTCACGAACGAGTTATCGATGTCTTCCTGCTAGAAGGTCGAGAACGCGATAACTACTCAAAGCGAGGGCAAAAGTTTTACGGCGTGACCAATCCGTTCCTCTTGCCCGATCATTCCGGTGTTCGATACTACGACTTGACGACGTTGGATGGCGGCCACTTGCTGATCATGCTGGATAACGCCAAGTGGATCGCCGGTAAGCAGGTTTTCTCCGCCCGGTATCACAACGTTGATCGCAGAAAGTTGCAGCATCCCAATCCAAAGGATCGGTGGTCTCCGTCGAAAACACCGGAAGCCTTTCAGATCGTTGCGACGAAAGAAGGAACTCCGACTGACGAAGAGATCACCGCGGCCGTCCATGCACAGTTTGATTGCGTGCTGCACAGAAAAGCCACCAATGAAGAGCTTTCAAAGTACTTGGCCTTAACAAGAGACGCGATTGAGTTGAGTGGTAATGTTGATGGCCTGCAACAGATGCTGGTCGCCGTACTTCTGGAGTCTGAATTCCTTTATCGACTCGAGTTTGGGAACGGCGCCGTGGATGAACACGGCCGAAGAAAACTTTCTCCACGCGAGGCCAGCTTTGCGATTTCTTATGCATTGGGTGATCGCAACCCGGACGCTGAGCTGGCGAAGGCGGCACAAGAGGGACGGCTCGTTACGAAATCAGATTACCACCGCGAAGTGACACGCTTGTTGGAAGACGACGTTTACTACCGAGGCCAAATCGACTCGTCGCTCAACGGTAAACATTACCGATCAAACGAAACGTCGCATCCTCGCATTTTGAGATTCTTCCGTGAATTCTTTGGCTATCCCGGGTCATTGAAGATCTTCAAGGACTCACCTCGAAGCGACGGCTACTACCGAAACCCGGGTCGTGGCAGCCAAGCCACTCCAGGATGGCTTACCCTCGAAGCTGATCGTATCGTCACGTGGCATGTCGAGAAGGATCAAAATGTTTTCGAGAACTTGCTGACTTCCGATATGTTCTTCGTTTATCACGACAAGGCCAACGAAGCTGGCGAGACGATCATCAAAGAGTGGCGCGAAGTTTACGAAGAACTGAAAGGCACCGACTGGAAAGCGAGCCCAGAAAAGGTTCTGAAAGAAAACATCGAATTCATCAAAGTTCGAAAGGCGATGCGCACCAAGGACACATCGCGTCCCGGTGAATTGGTGAATTACATGCACTTTTTCGAGGAGTCCTTCGGGCAAGGCCGCACGCCTTTTACGACGATTCCTTGGGCTCATGGCTACACGTTTCATCACGCGCCTTTTTATAGTCTTCCACCGACGCCCAGCATCGGTCGATACGGAAGTTGGAAGTCGACCAAATATCAGGACAAGGTCGAGAAGAAGGACTTCTGGAATTACCCGACGAAACAACCGTTTCGTATCAAGAACCGGAAGGGCATCTTGACTCACCCCGCCTGGTTGATCGCGCACTCATCCAACTTTCACACCGACCCAATAAAGCGTGGCCGATGGATTCGTGAAAAGCTGCTTGCCGGACGCGTGCCCGATGTGCCGATTACGGTCGATGCTCAAGTGCCCGAGGATCCGCATAAGACGCTGCGTCAGCGGGTTGAGTCCGTGACGCTCGCCGCCGAATGTTGGAAGTGCCACCAGCATATGAACCCGCTGGGCATGCCGTTTGAGGTGTTCGACGATTTCGGCCGATACCGGCTCGACGAACCGCTCGAACATCCTGACAATCTGGTGAAAGCCGGCAATGGCAAGACGACGTTTGACGTCTTCCCAACAGCAAAAGTTGACACGACCGGCGAACTGAGCGGCTCGGGCGATCCGAAGCTTGATGGTCAAGTTGCTGATCCCTTTGACATCATTGACCGGCTGGCAAAATCCGACCGTGTTCGGCAATCGATCATTCGACATGCATTCCGATTCTTCATGGGACGAAACGAAATGCTTTCCGATTCCCAAACCCTGATTGATGTCGATAATGCGTACGTGGAAAGCGGCGGCAGCTTTAAGGCTGTTGTTGTTTCACTTTTGACATCTGACTCATTTATATACCGTAAGTGAATCGATTCGCGATTCTTCAGCCGTCGCTTACGCGTCGGTTTAGCATAGTAGATAGGAACTAGACGATGACGACTCGCCGAGACTTCCTTAAGACCGGCCTCTTCAGTGCAGGCGCGATGGCTTTGATGAATCCAACGGATCTCTTCGCTGCCGCCAACAAACCTCCGATGCGGTTTATCTTTATGCATCGAGGCAACGGACTTTGGCCAAGAGTGATGGTCCCGCCGAGCTTCGACAAACAGCTCATGGAGAAGGAGCGACGGAAGGAAGCGTACGAAGTCGACTTGGATGGCCACGAGTTGCCGGATTGGATGAATCCGCTGGCTAAGCATGTCGAGAATCTCACGATTTTGCAGGGGCTTTCGGGCAAGATGTGTACGGTCGGTCATCATTCGTGGTGCTCA
>PBMZ01000172.1 GCA_002722955.1 Planctomycetaceae bacterium
CAAACTACTGCCTTTGTTGGTGAGTTCACAGAAATTCGACAACAAAAATTACCCAACCACTTCAACAGTTCCACTGTCCACCTTTTCTGGGCAATACCAGCCCTCTTGTGAATGACAACGAGAGGCTCGCCCCTCAACGACTAGAAAAAAGGCACAATCGAATGGAATGGCAAGACATTCTTCTTAACAACTGGCACGTCAAAGTTGTCTCGATCATTTTGATCGTGGCTGCATATATTGATGGTAAGCAACTCCGAGTCCCCAACGGGATCACATTTCCGATGGTCTTCTCGGGGCTGATCTATAGCACGGTCGTCGGTGGCTGGGGCAATCTCGACGTTGGTTTTGTCGGCGGCTTTGTCGGCATGATCGTTGGGCTGCTGTGCTTGTTGCCCTTGTACGCCGTTGGCGGAATGGGTGCTGGCGATGTCAAATTGATGGCCGGTGTTGGAGCCTGGCTTGGCGTCACCGTCACGTTCTACGCGTTTTGCGTCTCGACGGTTGTTGGCGCGATCATGGCACTCCTGATGGTGCTCTACAAGAAAAGCTTTCAAAAGCATTACGCCAACTTCTTGATGATTTTGACCGAGTGGCTCACCGTCAAGAATCCGCGTGAACTGGCAGATATTGCCGCTGAACGCAAGCCGACGATGCTGCTCTTGCCCTACGGGATTCCGATCTGCATCGGCTCGATCTTCTATTTCGCCTTCGCAGGCATGATTTAAGTCGCGCGAGTCCAAATCTTGCTCGGCGGAGCCAATCGTCACGATCGGTAGAACAGGCATAATCGTCATAAACTGAAGATCTTACCACTTCAGTGCCGATGAAGAAAAAGGATGTGAAGATGAAGAAGAAACCACTTCTCCTCTTTGCTTTCGCCGCCACCAGCGGATTGATGGCAATGTTGGGAGTCAATCAGCTCATCCCACAAAACCAAGCAGCGGAAGAACAGCCAACAGCAAAGGTCTTAATGGCCAAAGGCGAGATTGGTCCGGGAACGCCGCTGACTGAAGAAAACGTCAAATTCGTCGAGTATCCCGAGGACTTGATCCCACCCGGAGCTGTCACAGACAAGAGTGAATACGTGGGCCGTGCCATCACGGTTCGTACGATTCCAGGCACGATCATCATGAAGGGAACACTGGGCGATCCTGGTGTTGTCGGAGTTTCCAGCGACATCCCTGACCAAATGCGGCTGATCTCCGTACCTGTCGACGACACGATGTCCAACAGCGGCATGATCCTTCCAGGTAGCCGAGTGGACGTCATCGTGACCTACAAACATCCGGATCCCAAGATCGGGATTGTGAGCGCCACGGTGCTCGAACATATCGAGGTGTTCTCGAACGGTAGTCAACGCGACTTACTGGATGCAGTGACAAAAACGAAGGAGAACAAATCGGCAAAGAACATCGGTTTGCTCGTTAGTCCGAAAGAAGCTCCGGAATTGAAACGCGCCGAGCAGTTGGGCAAGTTGCACCTCATGATGAGGCGACTTGGCGATGCCACCAAGTCCGGAACGAAGAACTGGATGGATCAACTAAAGGGCGAACAACCAAAACCACCCACCAAAGACGACCGCTCCTCCTTGGAGAAGTTCTTGGATGGGGACGACGATACAAAAGCCGAAGAAGAGATTGCCGAATCGACGGATAAGACCAAGTGGCGAATCCAAATCTTCGCGGGTGGCTCGATGAGAGTCGAGGAAGTGGATCTGCCTGAGTCCGAATGGGCCAACAAAGAAGAAGACAACGTACCTGTTTCCGCCGAAAAGGGAACAGAAGACGAAACCAGTAAAGAAACGGCTGCAAAGCAAGACGAAACTACTGCCAACTAACTCCAACGAGCTGACAGGATGGCTCGCGAGGTGCAAGGATGCCCAGATTCAAACACGCTTTTCTCACAACAGCATCAATGCTGTTGTGTTTTTCCTTTGCTTCCGTATCTGCGCAGCAAGCAACTCTTCCTGTTGCTGGTGACGCCCAGGTCGTCAAAATCTCCGCGCGTCGGACAAGCGTCGAACTGATCGAAAAGTTCGCAAAAGTCATTCAGCTCAATGACAAGATGCTCCGAGTTGACGGCTTTGATCAGTCGGTCGTCAATGTCAAAACGCTCTCGGCCTGGCAACTGCACATCCAATCGGTCGCGCAAGGCTTCACGACCATCGCTCTGACCGACACCAACGACAAGACGTACTATGTCGACGTCTTCGTCAAGGGAGACGCACGCCATCTGCAAGCCATCATCGACAACAAGTTTCCGAACTCATCGGTCGAGGCACTCAAGGTTCGCGAAAGTGTTGTTCTCCGCGGTTGGGTCAGCCAGCCCGAGCACATCAATCAGATTGTCGAGATTTCCGAACAGTTCTATCCGGACGTCTTGAATCAGATGAAAGTTGGCGGCGTCCAACAAGTGGCCTTGAAGGTCAAGATCATGGAAGTTCAACGAGCCAAGATTCGGCAGTTTGGCTTTAACTTTTTGTATGGAGCAAGAACCGGATACCTTTCGGGAACGCCCGGTCAAATTGTGCAGCTTGGTGAAGTCGCCATTCCGTTCGCCAACAATGGCAGCCCCAGCGTATCATTCCTTTCCGACTCGATTTCGGGCGCCACCATGTCATTTGCGTTAACGCATGATGACCGGATTCTCAACGGCTTTATCGAAGCGCTCAAAGAAGAGTCGTTGCTAAAGATCATGGCCGAGCCGGAAGTTGTCACGACGAACGGCCGACCGGCGACATTACTCTCGGGTGGTGAGTTTCCCATCCTGGTGCCTCAAAGTCTAGGCACGGTCACGATCGAGTGGCGTAAGTTCGGCGTCCGCTTGGAGGCAGTGCCGATCATCTTGGGTGATGGCCAACTGAGACTCGAATTACAACCGGAAGTCAGCGAACGCGACTTCACCAACGCCGTTGACTTAGGTGGAACAACTGTTCCTGGTTTGACCACTCGTCGGGTCAACACACAAGTGGAAATGCGATTTGGCCAAACGTTAATGATTGGTGGCTTGATTGCTTCGCGGCAAACAGCAGAGACGGATAAAGTCCCGTTACTGGGTGAGTTGCCAATCATTGGTGCGGCCTTCAACCGTAAGCGATACGACGACGTCGAGACCGAGCTGGTTGTCATGGTAACACCCGAGTTGGTAGCGCCACTGGAACCAAACCAAGTTCCACCAGGCGGTCCCGGATCGCATACAACAGTTCCGAACGATCGTGAACTCTACATTGACGGTTTACTGGAAGTTCCGAAGTCTGGCGATGATTGTGCGACCTGTGGTCCATCGTACCCGGGGCATTCAATCGATAGCTTTAACCCTTCCGTTCCTGGTTTGAAGTCAATTGCTCCTGTGGCTGAATCGCCTGCGATTCAACCGCGAAGAACGGAAAATCCTCAGACAGGACCGACGATTCCGGCGCTGCCGACTTCGGTGAAAACGCAACGTCCGCTGGCAACCTTCATTCCTAGCCAACGAGGTGTTCGGCGAGGGACAACGAAGCGTCCAATTCCGCCGAAGTCGTCGATCGTGCCTCAGTCTCAAACACGATCGAGATCGCAGACAACATCGAGGCCGTCTGTTCAACAAACGACCTATCGTCGACCGACGAATTCCACACCGCAAACGCAACTCTCGACTCCTCCGTTTAAGCGGCGAGCGACAACGATCTCGAAGAAGAGCGTGAAAACGCCAACCGTTCAACGGAAGCCGAAGCGTCCTGGTTTAATTAGGCCAACTCGTTAAATAGCGATTTGTTTAACCCGTAGCCGTAGGCGAGGAGTGCCAATACTCCTCGCCTACGGCTACGGGTTAAACGAGGTCATAACGACTTCAAACGAATTGGTAGCTCCGAACAAAGAGAAAATGCGATGAAGAACGTTATTCGTCTCGCCATCGTTGATCCCATCGACTCATCACGAACGTCGCTCAAGAATCTGTTTCTTGGAATTGACTCCGTTTGGCTGGAGGCTGAATGTTCGAGTTACGAGTTCTTCACCGACGTTGTCATGCAAACTCAGCCTGACATAGCGCTGATTTCGCTCGATTCTGATGCGACACGCGGGCTTGAATTAGTGACCGAGGTCACGGAAGCATTGCCAAACTGCAATCCATTGGTGATTAGCAGTTCGCAAGAAGGCAGCTTGATCTTGCAAGCCATGCGCAACGGGGCTCGAGAGTTCCTGTCAGCGCCGCTTCAAATTGAGGATCTGTTAGATGCTCTAGACCGCATTCAAAATGCATCGGGTCGCATGAGCGGTGAAGGCGAAGTTCGATCGAGTAGCGTGATCACTGTTTGTGGAGTTGGTGGCGGCGTCGGTTGCACATCGTTGTCGATCAACCTGGCATGCTCGCTGGCTCAAGACGAACGCAATCATGTGTCGCTTATCGATCTCGACCTGGCCCTTGGTGATGCCGATGTTTGGTTGGACATCATTCCCGATTATACCATTCAAGACGTTGCCGAGAACATCGCGCGGCTGGACTATTCGTTGCTGAAACGTTCGCTCACCAAACACGAATGTGGCGCGTTCCTGTTGCCGCGTCCGGTGGAAATGGACGACCGGCCGACGTTTACTCCCGAGGAACTTCGCCGCGTGCTGGCTTTGCTCAAGGCGACGTTTTTTCATTTGATCATCGATGTCAGTAAGAGTTATGGTGAGCTGGATGTTGCCGCCATGGAAGCTTCCGATGTCGTGCTGCTGGTTACACAGCTAGACCTCCCATGTCTCCGCAACGTGATTCGATTGACACAGTTCTTCGATCAACGCGAAGGGCTTGCTGAGAAGTTGCGGATCGTCGTTAATCGAGCCGGTTTGCAAGACGCACAAATCAGCCTCAACAAAGCACTAGAAACCATCGGCGGAGAAATCTATTTCGAGATTCCCAACGACTACGTCACCATGGTCGAATCTCGGAACAACGGTATTCCGCTACTCAATCACGCACCGAAAGCCAAAGTCACCAAAGCGATTGAGATGCTCGCCCAAACTTTGGACCAAAGCGAAGAGGTCGAGGATGTAGCAGCAGCCGACCCAACTCTCAGTCGCCGCTTGTTCCGCTTCCTGGGCAGCGGTGCCAAGTAGACAACTCCGTAGTGGTGGCCTCCAGCTGCCACGTCTACCTATTCCTCAACACCCAGTACGTCTTTCAATTCCGAGAAAGACAACATCTCGTCAGCGAGCCCATCGACGCGTCCCTCACTTTGCATCGCTTGGCAAAGTCGCTGGATGGCCGTTCCCGTCACTTGCAAACTTCCCACGGGATCAACCGCGAACTTGAAACCGAAGCATTCCAGTTCATCAGCGCTTAAGATCGGTGTGACACCGCCTGTCAACATGTTCGCCAACTGCGGATACGGCACATCGTTTGGTAGCCGCTCAAGCTCTTCGCGCGATTGTGGAGCCTCGACAAAACAAACATCGGCCCCGATTTCGGCGTAAGCGTTCGCGCGGTCGACGGCCGCTTGATACCCCTCGATTGCGCGGGCATCGGTTCTGGCAATGACCACAAAGTTGCTGTCGCTGCGAGCGTCCAAGGCAGCCTTTAACTTGTCCAACATCTCGTCTTGGGCAATGACCTGTTTCCCTTGAAAGTGACCGCACCGCTTCGGAAAGACTTGGTCTTCGAGCAGCATGCCAGACGCGCCGGCCGCTTCGAATTCACGAACGGTGCGCTGCACGTTGGGTATCTCTCCGTGTCCAGTATCGCCGTCAGCAATCAGCGGAATCGACAAACGCCCCGACATTCGGCGAACCGCATCCGCCATTTCCGTCAAGGTGATAATGCCCAAATCAGGCAAACCCAATGAACTGGCGGCCGTCCCAAAACCGCCGAGAAACAACATCTCGATGCCAGCCTGTTCGAACAGCAGTGCAGAAAACACGTCGTGTGGCGCGAACGTGCGAATCAATCCAGGCCGCTCGATCAGTTGACGGAGTTGTTCGTTCTTTGTTGGCAACAGATCAGACTCTAGCTACTAAGCGATAATGTCGTGGACGATTTCGCCATGGATATCGGTCAAAGTGAAATCGCGACCTGCAAACCGATAACTCAGGCGATTGTGATCCAAGCCCAGCAGATGCAGCATGGTGGCGTGTAGATCGTGGACGTGAACTTTGTCCTCGACGGCGTAGTAACCGTAGTCGTCTGTCTTGCCCCAAGTCATGCCGCCTTTGAAGCCGCCGCCGCCAACCCACATCGTGTAGCCTTGCGGATTGTGGTCGCGGCCATTGTCGCCTTGAGCGACTGGTGTGCGACCGAACTCTCCGCCCCAGAGAACGATGGTGTCGTCTAACAAGCCGCGTTCTTTTAAGTCCGCCAGCAACGCGGCGATCGGTTGATCGACTTCCATGGCATTGCTCTCGTGACCGCCCTTTAGGTTTCCGTGCTGATCCCATTTATAACTGTGAGTGCACTGCACGAAACGCACGCCTTTTTCGATGAAACGGCGAGCCATCAAACATTGTCGTCCGAAGTTCTTTGTCTTGTCGTTGCCCAAGCCGTACGCCTTTTGAGTGGCCTCGGTCTCGTCGCTGATATCTTGTAATTCGGGTGCCGCTGATTGCATTCGAAAGGCAAGTTCGAACGAGTTGATTCGAGCCTCTAACTGATCGTCAGCTCCGAAGTGTTGCAAGCGTTCGCGATTCATCTTCTGGATCAAGTCTAATTCGAACCGCTGCAGATCGCGGGACGTCTTGTTCATGTTCTCGATGAAAGGAATCTTGGCTTGTTCCGACGGGATGCTGGCATTGCCCAGTGGAGTTCCCGCGTAGTCGGCGGGTAAGAACGCCGAACTGTATGCGTTGACGCCGCCATGAGTCATCGTCGGACACATGGTGATGAAACCGGGCAGGTCGCGGTTTTCCGTTCCCAGCCCGTAAGTGATCCACGAACCCATACTCGGCCGCACGAAGGTGTCGCTGCCGGTGTGAAGTTCCAACAGCGCTGCTCCATGCCGCGAGTTCGAACAGTGCATGCCATTGATGATGCAAAGGTCATCGACGCAGCCAGCAATCTGCGGAAACAGTTCACTGACCCAAGCTCCCGATTGGCCGTGTTGTGCAAACTTCCACGGCGATTTCAGCAAGTTCTTCGTCGCCGCCGATTGAACGCGCGGCTTGGGAAATGGCAAGGGCTTGCCATGATCGCGTGTGAGTAGTGGTTTGTGATCAAAGGTGTCGACTTGCGAGGGACCACCGTGCATGAACAGAAAGATGACCTGCTTCGCACGCGGGGTGTGATGAGGTTGCCGCGTGGCCAACCGATCGGCGCGAGCTTCATCACCAAGCAATCCGGCCAACGCCAGACTGCCGAAGCTAGCAGAACTGGTCTTGAGCATCTCGCGGCGAGACATTTGCGGAAATGGATTCATCAGGTTACTCCGTAACAGATGCGCGCTGTGCGCGCATCTTTGTAGCCTGACTCTCTGAGTCGGGCATTAGCGCCCGACTCGGAGAGTCAGGCTACGTTGGTCGCGGCTACGCCGCTTTGGTTACTCCACGTAGGCAAATTCGTTTGCTGCCATCACGACTCGACAAAGTGCTTGCCAAGCGGACAGCCGACTACTTGCGTCTTCGGGTTTTCCGCCGGCAACGAGGCGGCGCTGATAAAAGTCGACAAATGCAACAGCTCGCGCCACCTCGGTGTCGTTTGGATTTCGAGAAAACGCGAGTCGATACATGTGCCGAATTTGATCTCGATCATTGTCGAATTCAGCCGTCAGTTGTTCGGCCCAAGCCTTTGTCTTATCGGCAACGAAGGCACTGTTCATCATAAACAAAGCCTGCGGCGCGACGGTCGTCGTTTGTCGAGAGCCGTTGATCACGCTGGGATCAGCAAAGTCAAAAGCCTGCAGTACTTCATAAATCGCACTGCGAACAACGGGCAAATAAATCGAACGCCGATCAGTGACATAGACGTTCGGATTCACGTTGGCAGTGCTTGTCACGTAGGCGCGGTTCTTTGATGGTAGGATTGATCCCTTCATCGTCGCGTTCAGTTTCCCCGAGACGCTGAGGATCGAATCGCGGATCGCTTCGGCTTCCAAGCGACGTCGACTCATGCGAGCCCACAACAGGTTCTCCGGGTCAGCGGCGATTTGCTTGTCAAGTTGCTCGACCGGCACAACCGTTGATTGTTGATACGTGGCCGATTGCAGAATCAGACGATGTAGATGCTTCACCGACCAACCCGACTCGACGAACTCGGCCGCCAACCAATCGAGCAATTGAGGGTGCGTCGGTCGATCGCCAAGCCGCCCAAAGTTGTCCGTCGAGCGAACAAGTCCCGCTCCAAAATGCCAACGCCAAACGCGATTCACGAAGACGCGTGATGTGAGTGGGTGCTTGTCGGAAGACAGCCACTTGGCGAACTGCAAGCGTCCGCTTTCGCCTTTGGGAATTGCGGCCGCATTGCTGATCGGGATGGCTCGGGGGACGCGTCTGGGAACAAGATCACCTTGGGTCAGGTGATTGCCGCGAAAATGAATGCGAATGTCAGCAGCCATGCCCTCGCGAACTCCCATCGCGTGCGGGACCTTGGGTTTCGAGGCTTCTAGCTTCTTAACTTCCTCACGAAGTTGCGTTAGCCGAGTTACCGACTCTTTCTCAAAGTGAGCTTCCAGCGGATCCGACAACTGAAACGGCGAGCCTGAGGCTTTCAAGAAATCGGCAAGCCCCTTGGCCGCTGGCTGCTTAAAGACGTTGGCCGCCAATGTTCGCAGCGCTTCGGTGTCCTTGGCATCAGCGACAGCCTTGAGCCAAAAGTGCAACGGATGCTTCGTGTCGATCTTGTCCAATTGAATGGCCAAGGATGTGACGAATTCTGATACTGGCTTGAAGTCGCTCTTGAGAGGCTTCAGATCAACACGCCCAACGACATTTGTGGGGGCGATGCAAATCTTATCGATGTGTGGAAAGTACATCGGTTGCTCGATGCGGAGAACGATCTTTCCTTTCTTGAGTTTATGAAAGCCGGCCACTTCCCACTTTTGCTTGTCGGGATACCAACTGCCCGTGACGTTGCCTGCGAAATCCTTTTCCAAAACGTTGCCATTAATGCTTAACACGCACGGCCGTGCCGCTGCTGCTGCGTAGCGAACTTCGAATTGATACATGCCATCGGCGAGGATTTCGATGTCGTATTCAACAAAGTTCGGCGTTGGTCCCGCGTTGAGAATAACGCCGATTCCCTCGCCATAGCCCTTGGTGTACACGGTTGGATTGCCACGTTGAAACTTCTCAGCTTCTAGATAAAGTGTGCCCGGAAACTTTTCTGGCGAGTATTGTTTTCCGATCGATTGAGCCGTTGTTCGGAGCTTGGCCTTTTGGCGTTTCGATTCGGCGGCAAGCAAGTATTCACCGAAGTTCTCGATGGCGGTTGAGCGAAGCGACTCGAACGCCATTGTCCGAACAGACGTGCTTTGAGATTTCTGTGCTTCGAGTTGCTTTTCAATGGCCGCAAGTTTCGCAACCGTGGCCTCGTCCGAGATGGGTCGTTCGAACCAGCGAGCTACCACGTTGTGGTTGTCCATGGTGTGCGTGCTTTTGAAGATTCCTGCCAACGAGTAATAGTCGGCGGTTGGAATCGGATCGAATTTATGATCGTGACAGCGAGCACACCCTATTGTCAGTCCCATGAAAGCTCGACCGATCGTGTCGAGCTGCTCGTCGATGATATCCATTTGCATTTTGACAGGATCGTCTTCCGCCAACATCTTGGGTCCGATCGATAGGAAGCCGGTCGCAATCAGATGATCGAATTCGTACTTCGAACCACTCAGCGGCTTGAGCAAATCACCGGCAATCTGTTCGCGGACGAATCGGTCAAAAGGTCGATCTTGATTGAACGCCGAGACAACGTAATCTCGATACCGATAGGCATTGGCATGCGCGAGGTTCTCGTCCATGCCGTTCGAATCGGCGTAGCGAACAACATCCAACCAGTGACGCCCCCAGCGAATGCCGTAATGCGGTGAGTGCATCAATTGGTCAATCATCCGCGCATGCGCGTCGGGTGACTTGTCATTCATGAAAAGTTCAAGTTGCTCGGGAGTTGGCGGCAACCCAGTCAACGCAAATGTCGTGCGGCGCAACAGCGTGGCTTTGTCCGTCCGCGGTGCAGGGTTGATTCCAGCTTTCTCCAAACGAGCCAGGATGAATGCATCGATTGGCGACTGAATCCAGTCAGAGTTCTTAACGCTGGGAAGTTCAGGTCGGCGGATTGGTTGAAATGACCAGAACGCCTTTTGCTCATCGGTGAGCGTATATTCGGAGTTCTCGCCCTTCGTTTCTTTTGGATCGACTGGTTTCGCGTTCGGCCAAACAGCGCCGTCGGCGACCCATTTGGCAAGTGCAGCGATTTCTGCTTGCGGTAGTTTTCGCTTGGGCGGCATTTTGAAGAGCTCGCCATGCCGCACGGCTCGGATTAGAAGGCTCTGTTCGGGTTTACCGGGAATGATTGCTGGGCCTCTCAAACCGCCTCGCACCATTCCGGCTAACGTGTCGAGTCTTAGCTTGCTCTCTGGTTCATCTTCGCTGTGGCATTCGATGCAGTGTTCGACCAATGCCGGGCGCACGTGCTTCTCGAAGAACGCAATCTTCGCAGCGTCCGGTTCGGCGGCGCGGGCAACGGGGGCCGGTGCGATGCAAAACACCAACAAGAGCAAAGTGCTGGGTCGACTCACAACTTATTCTCGTGAATGATGCGCTGGGTCCGGCTGCTTAAACGACAAAGCCGGTTGAACTAACCATTTTGTCCCACCGCACTTCTTCCGTCAATTGCGAGTCGATTACGGGAGAAGGTTCGCGCGTGGCGGTTCCCATAATAACCCGACGCGTGAGCGCGGGATTGGTCACACGCAATCGCAACGCATAATTTACAAGAGTCCGTGACCAGTCCCTCGCTCACGCGTCGGGTTACGATGTGGAAAAAGAAATATCAAACTCATGCTTCGGGTTACTAACTAACACCGGGCTCGGCGCGTTTCTCTCGAAATAGAAATCCGAACAACAGCAAGACCACGATCAAGTACACGACTGGCGTCATCCAAAACGAACTCCAGGTCGCCAGCGAGTTTTCCATTTCGATCATCGGCGTAAAGATTCGAGTCACGAAGATCTGCGAGCTGAGGAAGAAGCCGATGCCTTGAGTGAACACGACGAGCAATCCCTGCGCCTGGGCACGTACGTCTTCTTTGACTTGACCGTCAACGTACAAGTAGCCCGACACGAACACGAAGTCGTAACTGAATCCGTGCAAGATCACTGCCATCGCCATCATCGCCATCATGGGTGTGCCCGCGCTCTTGGCGGCGAAGGAAAACAGTGCGAATCGGATGGTCCAAGACAGCAGTCCGATCAGCATGGTCCACTTGATACCGAATTGCCGAATGAAGATCGGCAAGATCAATCCCAGCACAACCAATTCGGCCATCTGGCCCATCGTTAAGAATGCTCCCGACCGTTCGATACCGACTTCGTTGACGAACGTACTTCCCAAAGCCCAATAAGGCATCATCGAAACGCACGCCAACAACGAAACAAACATGAAGACAGCGAACGAAAACTTCTTGAAGTAAGGCAACGTGTCGGCACCATACAGCTCGCTAATGCGAATCGGTTTTCCTTTCGCTGGCGGAGGCGTAGCTGGCAAGAGAAAGCTTTGCACGCCAACAACCACGGCCGCTGTCGCCGCGACGTAGAACTGCACTTCAGATTCCTCCGCGCGGAACACGAAACTGACCACCAGCCCGGCGATGATCCAGCCCAAAGTGGCAAACACGCGGACTTTAGGATACTCGCCTTCCGAGTCGACCAAGTGTTTCAAACAAATCGTGTTCGACAATCCAAGCGTTGGCATAAAGCAAAGGGTATGTGCTAAGAGCAAGCCCACGAATGCTGTGCTTGTTTCTGGTGCTGCGAAGTGCGGAGCGGCGGTAATGAAGATGGCACTCAAGAACAACAGTGCGCCTTGTAACTTTTCGGCGTTCACGAAGCGGTCGGCGAAGACTCCCATGAAGAATGGGGTGATGATCGCCGCGATCGGTGCGACGGAATAAGCCCACCCAATCGTCTCGCCCGATAACCCGCGAGCCACCATGAACGAATTCATCGTCACATACCAAGCCCCCCACAAGAAGAATAGCACGAACATCATCACGCTGAGATTGACGAATGTTGGGAAGCTTGTCCTGGTGTTGGTCATGATGTTCTCACTTGTTTGGGTCATTCACTATTGCCGCTCGACATCTCAGCATTCACCAATTTCTTCAAGTCCGCAACCGAAGCTGCAAGATTCTCGTCTTCTTCCAGCTTGTTGGTCGAGAAACTTTGAATGATCGTCAGTGCAGCCTCGAACTGTTGCTTTGCCTCGACATCGCGTTTTTCGCTCTTGTAAATGATGCCGAGCCAGAACTCACTACGGGCCAGCAAAACTTGAAGGTAGGGCTCGGTATGATCTTCGCTCAATTTCCTCAGCAAGAATCGTGAGCGCAAAACGTTTTCCAACGCCGAGACGGAATCACCATCGGATTGATGGAGGATGCCGAGTCTCAAAAACGAGTGGGCGACGTCACGTTCGCTGTCGAGTTTCCCGGGGCGTACCTTCTTGATCTCCAAGAAATAATCGTGCGCTTGACGGAAGTACTCCGAGGCAGCAGGGGCATTCGTTGTGCGATTGATTTCGCCTAACTTCACACATAGCCCGGCCAATTTTCGTCGGACTTGCCAATCTTCGGCAGAAGCGTCGGCGGCAATTGCCGAGACCGACTGGAGTGCACGTTTCCATTGTTCGCTGGCCATATCCGGTTGATCGCTTGCCTGGGCAAGAGCGCCAAGACGTTCGCTGGCTCCGGCTAAGATGCGAATGACGCTGGCTTTGTCATCGGCCGTCTTCACGATACTTTGGGCTTGGACGACGGCGCGCTTGAATGAGTTTGCTGCTGATTCGTGATCTCCGTCTTCGAATTGGAACTCACCAAGCCGCCAATTGCCGTGCGCGCTGACCATCGCCCACTGCCGCGACTCGTCGCCACTTTGCTCTATTAAGTTGACCGTTTGGACGAAGCACGCCTTTGCGGCGTCGCGGTCTTCGAGCAACAGTCGCAATTCGCCAAGTTGGTTCAGCGACTCGGCTCGTAGAAGGTGTCGTTCGTCGTGCTGGCTTAACTCGTTGACAAGAACTTGTAAGACCGATGCTTTGACTTCCACCGTTTCTGCCGAGTCGCCGCTACCGACAAGCGTTTCGCCGAGAACTTTATGCGCAACATGTCCCGCAAACCCCGAGTTCTCATCTTGATGAGACAACGTTGACGAATTACCGGGCGAACTGTTTGAAGGGGCTTGTTTCAGGTAAATCGCCACACAAATGGCAGTCACAGCCACAACGTATGGCAAGACCGTCATGGGATTTCGTCGCAACCGTTTCCAAGCGACGCCAAAGACTCCGATCGGTCGCGCCGAGACCGGCTTGCCTTCCAACCAACGTGTTAATTCGTCGGCCAATTCCTTGCCCGATTGATAGCGCCCGGATGGCTGCTTGGCGATGCACTTAACGCAAATCCGCTCGAGATCCAATGGGATGCTATCGTTGAGTTCTCTTGGCCGCGGCGGCTCATCGTTGAGCACTTGTGTTAGGACCATCCGCATGACACCTCGAAATGGCCGCTGGCCTGTCAGCAATTCGTAAAGAATCACTCCCAAGCTATAAATATCGCTGCGCCGGTCGGCTGTCTTGAAGTGAGCAATCTGTTCGGGACTCATATAAGCCGGAGTTCCCGCGACGACACCCTCGACGGTTAAACCACCCTTGCCTCTGACTTCTCGGGCCAAGCCAAAATCGGCGATCATGGCTCGGTCGTGCGGCTCGGCCAGCAAGATATTCGACGGTTTGATGTCGCGGTGAATCACACCGGCATCATGGGCCGCCTGTAAGCCCAAGGCTACTTGCCGAATAATCTCGACAGCTTCGCGCGCATCGAACGGTCGATCTGGCACCAGCCGGTCTCTTAACGAATCACCCTCGACCAACTCCATCACCATGTAAGGCGGGAAGTTGTCCGGCGAGGCGACTTCGTAAATGCTGATAATGTTTTCGTGGTCAAGTTTCGCTGCAGACCGCGCTTCTTGATCAAACCTCGCCCTGGCGGACTCTGATTGCGATAACGCTTGCCGCAGCGTTTTAATGGCGACCTCGCGGTTCAGCTGAGGATCTTGCGCTTTGAAGATGTGACCAGTCGCACCAATCCCAAGACGCTCAAGAATGTGATATCGGTCAAGCTTGCCCAGCGGCGCTTCGGGAGTTGGGTCGCCGGGAAAGACGACTGTTGTTGGAGCATCGCCGCCTTTATTTCGTTCCTCTATGTAGAACTCGGGCGGCTTGCCCCGCATCTTGCTGAGGACTTTTTGCAGAACGGGATCGCGCTCGTGAGCTACGGCGGGAGATGTCAGCGTCTCGGGCTCGTTCATCGGCCGACCACCGATCATCGCTTCCAGCCGAGCTTGGCAACTGGTGCACTCGTTGATGTGCTCGTGCACCCAAGCTTGGTCGTCTTCCGACAACGTTGCCGCCAGCAACTGCGCCAACTTTTGATGATCGGGGCAATTCATGAGGTCCTGCGTGGAGATTGATGCCCGCTGCTTACTTCAGTCCGCGAATCCATGTTTCGATCAATTCGACCGCTTCCTCGTCCACGACTTTCGACGCGATGTGAGGCATGCGGCCGAGGCCCGTCAGCTTCATGCGGTGCAAGATCATCGATCGCTCGGGCGTGCCAGGCACGATGTATCGCGGATCGTCTAGCTTGAACAAGCCGTGAGACGGTTTGACGTTGACGGTCTTGGTGTCATGCAAATCCATGTTGCCCAGCAATTGAAACTCGGCATTACCGCCGCCCCACTTGCGATGGCAGTGCGAGCAGTTCGCGTGCATGTAAGAGCGTGCTCGTGCGGTGACGTCGGCCGCCTTGTCTCGGTAGTCGACGTTGCGCGGCAATTGATCGGGCTTCTTCGTGACCGTCTTCGTGAATACGCCCAGTCGATTGAGTTCCTCGATCTGATTCGCGACGTGTCCGCCGTAATCGAAGTCGCGATTCATTTGATAGGTGTTAATGCCGAGAACATATTTCGCAGCCATCGTGTGACAAAGCGTGCACTCGGCACGGCTGGGAAAGTGCCATGTTAGTTCGCGTTTTCCGCCAGGAGCCTTAGCGTCCTTGATGGTGAAGACGCGGTCGGCTCCTTTGCCATCGGCAAGGGTCGCATCGGTTTGCTCATCGTTCCAGATGTATGTGTAGCCTCGCCACACTTGAGCGCCGTATTCGAATTCGTTGCCGGCCATTTGTTTGTGATGCAAGATTCGTGTCTCGAGTTTGCGGCGGCTGGCCGGGTTGCCGGCTTCAAGCTCTAAGGAAAATGTCTTCACTAACACGGTGTCGTCTGGGAAACGCCAACCGGGAAGAGATCCAGGTGCAGGTTGCGGGTAGGTGACAGTATCGAATTCAATTTGGGATTTTCCTGGCAAGGCAATGAAGCGTTCCTTCGTTGCACCATCCGAGTACAACGGGGCGATGACCGAATAGGGAATCAAGCCTTGTGCCGGCTGATTTTCAGCCGTTGATGCGAACAGTCCTGTTTCGCTTAACTTACGAGGGAACTTAGCAGCGTTGGGATCAGGCGGATCCGCTTTTTCTAGTTGGTGAATTTGTCCGCCGGCCATGTCGACAAACAACACTTCGCCACGTTGATCTTGGCCAATGTCGACCATGCGGATATCGGAGTCGAAGAGTTCGCGGTGATCACTGGCTTTGCCGTTGTCGTAACGAAGCGTCCACAGCTTGCCGGTATCGTAGTCTCCATACAAGTAGGCACCGGTCAACTCGGGCAAGCGTTTCGCGCCGTAAAAGTAGCCGCCGGTGATCGAACGAAAATCATGATGCGGGTGCTCGATGATGGGCGGCGAAATCTTGACCGCTCCCTTGGGACGCTCGGGGCGGAACGGATGCGAGGCTTCCATGACGCTCCAGCCATAGTTGCCACCCTTTTGAATCAAGTGGACCATTTCCCAAAGGTCTTGGCCAATTTCGCCGCACCATAGTTGCCCTTTGGGGTCGAAGCTGAAACGCCACGGTTGGCGAAGACCGTACGCCCAGATTTCCGGGCGAGCACCATCGGTGTTCACGAAGGGGTTGTCTTTGGGGATCGAGTAAGTTTTGTCACCAGAGGCATTGTCGACATCGATCCGCAAGATGGAACCGTGGAGGTCTGTGATGTCTTGGCCTGACAACAACGAGTCAGCGATACCGCTGCCATCACCGACGCCAATGTAAAGGAAGCCGTCGGGACCGAAACGCATGCAACCGCCGGTGTGGCCGTCGCCTTGCCATTCCAAAATGACCTGCGTGGCTTTGGGATCAGCGGCCAACGTCGATTGGTCCGGCACGTGATAACGCGTCAACTTGATGGCTCGACCTTGAGTGTCCGGATCGATGATGACTCTCGAGGCATAAAGGAAACCGTTCTCCGCGAACTTGGGATGAACAGTTACCGCCATGATGTCAGTTTGCGCATCGACGATCAATTCCTTGCGAGCCGCGAAGCGATGGCTTTCGAAGGCGTAGATCTTTCCGCGACGCTCGGCAACAACCATGCGGTTTTGACCGGGCAAGGTTGTCAGCGAAATCGGCTCGGAAAAGTGAAGATGAGGATAGGCTGGTTTCAACTCGTAAGGATAAGGCGGGTCTGGCGTGCCGACGATGTTTGATGTGGTCCAAAGAGATCTCTTCGCAGGTGCCTTGTTGGCCGCGTCGGAATGTGTGGCCGAGATCGCCAGGCAGTAGCCGACGAAAAGAACCAACAAGATGACTTGGCGAGTTCGCAGCGAGGCGGATACGTTGTCGGAATCTGGCACTCTGTCGAAATGAAGCATGGTCAGGCCTTCTCTTAAGTTGTATTTCAATCAGCTAGCATCGTCGAAACTTCCAATAAATCAACGGCCGGTTCGTGATTGCAAAAGATCGTTGCCAATCTTCCGTAGGTCTCGGCACCAACGGGCATCCGCAAATGTTCGGCCAACTTTGGGCCAGCGGTGATTCGCAGGATGGCTCCCAGATCGACGTGCCTTAGGACGTTGTGGTTGATCAACACGCGCCCCAGCGGAATTTGGCCGCCGACAATTTCATCTCGCACAGCCTCGGTGACGAATTGAAAGTTGAATCGCACGATACCAAACTGGACGACTTCATCCGTGCCGCTCTTGAGAAGCACAATTTCACGGCAGTAGGAATCACCATCAAGTTTTCGGTCCAAGATGCGAACATCGACGCTGGATTGATGGTAGGCTTCCATCGTGACGGTCATGTGTTGATCATGAACCAACAATTGATTGTAAGGTTCTGGTGTCAATGACTTCGCGCAATGCTCGGCGCGTTGGATCAGCGCGTCGCCATCGGAAAACATCGAGGTCAGCGATCTAAGTTCGTCTTGAGGATTCACAAGTCCAGCTTTGCATCCGAGTTTGCTTGTCGGACAATACGATCTAATGCCGTCATCATAATTCAGCGTTCGTCATCGAGAAAGTCATCGAATTGGAAACCCGCGAGCCAAACAACAGAACGCCGCTATTGGAAGCACGCGAATTATCTCGCCGTCTTAGCGATGACCGGCTCGTATTCGAGAATGTGTCGTTGGCAATTCATTCCAAAGACCGCTGGGCGATTCAAGGGCCGACAGGCTCGGGCAAGACATTGCTACTGCGTTGCTTAGCCCTATTAGATCCTGCAGATTCCGGCCAAGTCCTCTGGAATGGCCAAACAATTGCCAAGGCCGAAGTCCCCAGCTTTCGCCATAGCAACATCTACCTGCATCAAACACCCAGTTTGCTCGAGGGCGACGTTGGATCCAACTTGGAAGCACCATTCGCCTTTCAGCAACATCACCAGTCGACTTACAACGAAGAGCGAATTGTTGCGTGGCTGACGCAACTTGGATTCTCGACCACGTTCCTGAAGGCGGAAAGTGGAAACCTGTCCGGTGGTGAGCGACAGGTGGTCAGCCTGCTGCGAGCACTCCAATTGTCGCCAACAATACTTCTTCTCGACGAGGCAACTGTAGCGTTGGATGAAAATACAACGCTGAAGGTCGAGAGTCTCGTCAACGACTGGGTAGGCGAAGAGGGAACGTCTAGAGCTACCGTCTGGGTGAGTCATTCGGAAGAACAATTGAAACGCGTCAGCGACGAATCGATGTGGCTCGCAAAGTAGCCATCACTCTCCGAGTGATGAGCCTTCCCGTGAAACCTACAACCAATGGAAGAGCGTTCAACGGACTGATTGAGTCCCGCCTTCAGACGCTGGGGTGTCGAAGTTAAAGTCGGACGGCTAAAGCCTGGACCCCAGCGAACGCACTATGCGGCGCGTTGTTTCTCGGCATCGTCGGGAAACTGAAGAACGCGGACATCAGCGACCTCGGCCGCTTCAAGAGCCCACTCGGGAATCACGCTGTTGATGTCTTGGGATGTGCCCAAAGTTGACTCGGGCGACCAGTGCTGACACAGAGCCTCGAAAAGATGAAACAAGTCGTCGATTCGTAGCGCCCTGGAGTTTTTGCAAACAAAGCCAGTAGCGCGAACAGCGACTCGTCGATCTTGGTCGATCTGTACGGAGTAGCTGAATCGCCAAAGCTGACTTGACGAGACAGCCGTTTCGTTTTGCCACTGAAGTTGGGAGAGGATGTACTCGTCCGACTCGTTCCAACATAAGAACTCGATTGAACAACCACCCATTCTCGACACGCGTCGTTGTACGGTTAACCAAGCATCGTTGAATGCCTGCGGAGTTGTTGTTTCGAGCCGAGTTAGTAGCAGCCTCGTTTTGAGGACGTGCCGCGATTCTCGGAAGAGCGCGCCGATCGTTCTCACTTGAGCGACCAAGAGTGTCGTTTCGTCGTGACCGAAGACTCGACCGGCAACTAGAATGATGAACATCGCCGCGCAAAGCCCAAGACCGATCAGCTCGTTCTGCAAGAACACCGACAACAAAGCCGACGCCGATGTGAGTACAGAAAGAACCAAGATCACGGATAAAGACTGCGCCCGTGTCAGTCCTCGGTCCAATAGGCGATGATGAATGTGGCCTCGATCGGCTTCCCCAATGCCTTTGCCATTCAACTTGCGCCGGATGATGGCAACAGCCGTGTCGAAGATGGGAATTCCCAAAATGACAAGCGGCACGACCAATGTGATGCCAGCGGCTGTCTTGAGCGAGGACTCGATCGAATAGGCTCCAATCAAGAAACCGATCAGCAAGCTGCCACAGTCTCCGAGATAGATTTTTGCGGGCGGCCAATTGTGGATTAAGAACCCAACGATCGAGCCAAACAAAATGAACCCAATCGCGGCCAAACCGAGTCGCTCGTCACGCAGCGTCAGAATGGTCATTGTCAAAATCACGACCGAACCAATTGTGCCGGCGAGGCCGTCGAGACCATCGACCAGATTAATGATGTTCATACATGCCACGATCCAGAACAGTGTGAATGGGATGGCCCAAACACGGAGGTGGACTTCGTGACCGAATGCTCCAAGCACATCGATCGAACTGCCCCAAACGACGAAGGGGACGGCGGCGGCAATTTGAAGAATTAATTTGTAGCGTGGTCGAATGGACCAGCGGTCGTCGCAAAGCCCCAACGCACAGACAAGCGTGGCGCTGACGAACATGGCTGGCATGATTCGCACAGTTCTGGCTTCCGTCAGCCAAGACCAGTCGCTGATCGCCGCGATCAGGAGCATTGTCGCAAACGTCGCAAAGACCGCGATTCCGCCCATAAGCGGCATCGCCCGAGTGTGCTTTTTGCGGATTCCATCGGGTTTGTCAGTTAGATTGATGCGGAGCGCGATTACTCGAGCCATGGCCGTGAAAAACCAGCCAGCGGCAATGGTGGCACCCATGATTCCCAGCAGTTCCCAGGAAAGATAATCCACTCGGCGTCTCGGATGATGGACAATCCGCCGTCAGATGGCTGTACTGGAGACCTGTGGCCCCACGACTTTGCTCGCGGGGGCCTGCGAAGGATTCGCAGCACCACAAAAGTACCCATTTGCGAGGAGAAGAGCCCCGCGTTAATGCCGTCCTTGGCGAAGATGAAGTGTGGTGGATAGGTGGGAGAGAGAAAAGCCGCCGGCGAGACTTGAACTCGCGACCTATGCATTACGAATGCATCGCTCTACCAACTGAGCTACAGCGGCAAAACAAGCAGCAAATGCTACCTGCCGATTTCAATATGGGGGGAATCCTAACGATCGGGCGAATCCGTGGCAAGTCCGTTCAAGGCAACGATTTGCAAATTGACCCTGCAGAATTCGGAAAGTACATTTTCTTTAGGAAAACCAGGTCGATAACCACTTCGCAGCTTCATCCATGCTCAGCTTCATCACGCAAGACGGACCACCGACAACGCGCCGCGAATGGTTGCGAATTGGGTCGTTGGCCTCGTTAACAGCGATGAGCTCCGCAGTGAGCGCAGCAAAAGGAAAACTCAGCACGGCTGCTACCAATTTTCCAGGCTTCGGCAAGGCCAAGAACGTGCTGATCGTCTTCGCCAGCGGCGGCCAAAGTCAATTGGAGACGTGGGACCCCAAACCAAAGGCCCCGGTCGAGATTCGTGGCGCCTTCGGTTCCGTCCAATCTGCTGTTCCCGGCACTCTGGTCGGCGAACACCTTCCTCTGACATCTAAGTTGACGGACAAGTTCACTATTGTTCGAAGTATGTCTCACTTGGACTTGGATCACGGGTCGGCCTTCTATTTGACGATGACGGGCCGATACCACGATCGCATCAGTTCGAATCCCGATCCGCGGCCGACGGACTATCCGGCAATGGGTTCGGTGTTGAAGCGTACTCGACCGAGTACGCGGTTCGTTCACACGTCGGTCAACGTCAACGGGCCCGCACAGGTTCCTTTCTTGATTGGCCCGGGCCAATTTGGCGGGCTGTTGGGCCAAGAATACGATTCGATGGTGATCGGCGATGTGACGTCCGGTCCGATTATCGTTCCAGGTTTGGACCCGCGCGCTGAAGTGCCTCAGGTCCGTTTCGATCGCCGCAAAGCATTGTTGTCTCAGCTAGACGACGCCAGCCACGCGATGGCGTCGAATTCGAAGATGCTCGACATGAACGGCATCTACCGGCAAGCGTTTCGCATGTTAGAGACGCCGCGAACTCGCAAGGCATTTGATCTGAGTTCCGAAGACGACACCTTACGAGACCGCTACGGCCGCAATCGTTCAGGGCAAGCTTGTCTGTTGTCGCGACGACTGATTGAAGCTGGCGTCCCACTGGTGACATTGTTTTGGAACCATTCGAACCGCGGTCAAGATCGCGAGCCCAACGACACAGACTGGTACGGCTGGGATACTCACAACGACATCTTCGAAGCCATGCGCGACCATTTGATGCCGCGTTTTGACCAGGGCTTTTCAGCGTTGATCGAGGATATGAACCAACGCGGGTTGCTGGACGAGACGCTTGTCCTGTTGCTCACGGAATTCGGACGAGCCCCGCTAGTGGCGCGCGAACCTCGATTCGCTGGCACAACAGCGGGCCGCAAGCACTGGGCCGCCGTGTACTCGATCGTCGCTTGCGGAGCTGGCGTGTCTCAAGGCAAGGTGCTCGGAGAGTCCAACGCCGAAGCAGGCTATCCGGTTAGCGAAAAGTACGCCCCATGGGACGTCACCGCAACAATCTTCGCGGCTTTGGGCATCGATCCTGAAGCTCACTACACAGACCCAACAGACCGCCCCTTCCCAATCAGCATCGGCCGGCCGATCAATGGGCTGTTTACTGGTTAGAAGCGAGAGCAACCAGCACCAATTCTTTGTCTAACCCGGATTATACATGAACATGACCGATATTCAGTTAAGCGTCACGTTCATAACAAACTTGTGGCAAACGCGAGTTTTCACAGAGTGTAAGTCGTGGTCGCCCTGAATTCTCGGTGTTAATGGATGACTAATGCAGGTTTAACCCGTAGCCGAAGGCGAGGTATGCTGCCCGCTCTCCTCGCCTTCGGCTATGGGTTAAACGAAGACTATCTGGACGATTGCTTCTTGAGCGCCCATTGAATCAGCCGCTCAATTTTTTCAGCATCAGGCTTCCTTGATCGCTGGGCGATCAGCAATATCGTGCGGCTCTTGTTGTTTTCGACATCGACGCGCGCCCCTTGTTCGATAAGTAGCTTGGTAGTCACAAGCCGGCCGTGGCGAACGGCGTCGAAGATTGGTGTCTCGCCTTCGTTGTCCCTTGCTTCCAAGTCCGCGCCGGAATCGCAAAGTAGCTTTCCAATCTTGCCAAAGTTGGCTTGAGCCGCACGGTGCAACGCTGTCTTGCCTTTGTAGTCGGTGATGTTGATCTCAGCTCCGCGTTTCAAGATGGCTTTTACGCGGGATGGATGATCGGGTGCGTTGTGGTTTCCACGACATGCCTCAACAAGCGGCGGGTATTGTCCATCGGCGCGAGCGTTGATGTCGAGAGTGGCCGAGTGCTCTGCCGCCATCTTCTCCAGGGATTCGTCACCAATCCAATCCGATCGGGCGACGTCTCGAACCTTCGCTCCATGTTTGATTAGCAAGTCCATCATCGGTCGCGAATCTAAACATTGTTGGAGTACGGATTTGCCGTGCCTCGGAATCTCCGCACCGTGATCAAACAGCATCTTCACGGCATCGAGGTGTCCGCCTTGAACCGCATAGTGCAAGATCACGTCGATATAAGGTGGCTTGTAGTAATCAAACTGCCGAGACCAACGCGTTCGATGGCCAGCCCACCGCCGATGGAGTTCTCGGATCGCCGCGGGTTTGCTTCGGCAAATGTGGCGACCGTCGAGCAAATCCAAGATCAATTCGCCAAAAGCGCTGTGTCGCTCATGAAACTGCACGTCATAACCCAACACGTACATATTCTTCTGAGAATTCCCGACGCGTTTGTCCTTCAATTGCTCGTGAACGAATTGGGAATCGCGATCGAAGATTTCCTCAATGCTAGCTTCCACACGATCGAGGGCCCCAGAGAGTTTTTTGTTGAACGACACGTCGGCAACTTGAACAGGATCACCCGAATAAATGTCTGCCTGTGAGTTTGCCAACTCGGGCGATTTCTTCAAAAACTCCTCAAGAACATCCAAGTCGCCAAAGTACGCTGCCGAATGAGCATCGAATAGCGCGCCAGCAACAGCCAGAATCTCCATCAATTCCGAGTGACCCACCTTTCGAGCCAATGCGTAGGGACTCAAATCAACTCGCAGCGGCGTGTAGTAAGTTCCCAATTGATTGACATCGGCGCCGTTGTCGATCAAGTAACGCACCGTATCGACGCGTTTCTTATAAGTCGCCTCCCACAACATCGTCCGACCATGAGGCCCGATGCGAAACACCCACCACGGATACTTCTTCACGAACTTGCGAACGGACTTCAAGTCCCCTCGAGCCGCCGCCGGCAAGACGATCCTCAACAAATCGCGTCCATCGCCTTTTAATGTTGTGTCTGGCATTGTGCATCCTTCAATCGCGCAAGCCCTTCTCCAACTGGCGCTGCAAGGAATAAGACGCCCAGCAAGTCTTCACTCGTGTTGCGAATTTCGTGTTCGGTGTTTGGTGGGATGTAGATAACGTCTTCGGCTTTGATCGCTGTTTCTTCACCATCGATGATGGCTGTGCCTTCTCCCCGCATCACGATGACTAGCTCTTCCGCATCCGGGTGAATGTGAAGTTCCTCGACGTGACGATGGCCGGGCGGTATCAGCATATGTTGCACGCATTGAATCGTCTGCAAACACATTCGGTCGGGTGTGGCATCCGTTTCGTAGATGCGTTTCACTGGAGCAGGTCGGTCAGAGCGATCGTAGAGTTCGCCATTCTCGTCACGTACCATCATCCGAATGACTCGGTGAGGATTCGCAAACAAGAGACTCTGAATCAAGTTGTATGATTGCGTTTTCCAGTTAGCCACGGGCATTGCAGTTCGAGCTCGCTTGTTGAGTTATTGATTGTTCTCTCTCGAAACATTCTGCGAAAACAGACTCAAGAAATCAAAGAATTGCTTCTGTGAATACGGTACGCATGTATCGTGTTCGGTGGCTCGCGAATTATGCCATGAGTCGATAGACTCAGAGGCCGTTGCATTGGATCGTTATGACTGGTTGATTTTTCAGAGGAACTGGCTGCATGGCAAAGTGGTTAATGTTTGCGTTGATGACCGTGGCCTCATGGGGCGTGTACGGTATCTTTCTTCACAAAGGTCAAGTGGCAATGGCCGACCCCGTTAACGGCCGCTACAAAGCATTCTTGTTTGTGGGGATTGCTTATTTCTTAGTCGCAGTTTTGGCCCCTATTGGAGTTCTGGTCGCCAATAAAGCGAGTTGGGAGATGCCCGGTGGCGGCATGTTTTGGTCGTTGGTCGCGGGTACTGTCGGCGCTATCGGTGCTTTTTGCGTCTTGCTGGCATTCGGTGCCGTGCCTGGTGTCGGCCCAGCGAAAGCGAAGTTCGTACCGGTCGTGATGTCGATCATTTTCGCAGGTGCACCGATCGTGAACGCGGTTATTTCTCTGAGTTTGCATCCACCCGATGGTGGCTTAGGCAGCATTCGACCTCAATTCATCGCCGGCATTGTTCTGGCGGCCATCGGTGGTTGTTTGGTGACACTGTATAAAGATCCCAAGCCGGTTGCTGCCGACACTCAGGCCCCTCCGTCGGCACCAGCTGAAGAAACGTCGAGTGAATGAGGCATCTGGGCAGGCCGGCCACTTGATTGAGCATTAGAACTGAAAGAAAGCAAAGGAAACAATGGCCCGACAATTCGTAAACGAGTTGCGTGATGGCGACGCGATTGAAGAGGTGTACTTTCTCGCCGACAAGCAACTTCGAGCCAACCGAAACGCGAACCTCTATTTACTTGCCCAACTTCGCGACAAGAGTGGCCAAATCAGCGGCCTGATGTGGAATGTCAACGAAGATATGGTGGCCGGATTCAATTCCGGCGACTTCGTCAAAATTCGTGGCAAGGTCCACGTACATCAAGGCAACTTGCAGGTCATCGTCACTCACATCCACAAACATCCGGCCGATACCGTTGATCTGGCGCTGTTCGAGGAAGCTCCCAGTGAAGACGTCGAGCGACTGATGACGAAGTTGCGCGACATCTTGTTGTCGATCGAAGATCCCTCGATCCGAACGCTGATGGAATGTTTCTTGATCGACGAAGAGTTGATGCGCGACTTAACCATCGCGGCCGCTGGCGTGAAAGCGCATCACGCGTACCGCGGCGGTCTTGTTGAGCACATCGTCAACATGCTCGAGACGGCTCAGCAAATCGATCATCTCTACCCGGACGTTGACAATAATCTATTGCTGGCGGGAATCTTCTTGCACGATATCGGCAAAGTCCGAGAAATGTCATTCGAGAATTCGTTTGTTTACACCGACGAAGGACAACTTCTCGGCCACATGTGCATCGGCGTCGAAATGGTGACGGAAAAAGTCGCGGAAGTCGAGCGGCTCACGGGCGAACCGTTTCCCCGAGAAACAGCACTTCGCATCAAGCACATGATCATTAGTCATCACGGAACTTACGAGTTTGGTAGCGCTCGCTTACCGATGACTCCCGAAGCGATCGCCTTGCACCATCTCGATAATCTGGATGCCAAGGTCCACGAATTCAGTCGCACCATCGACAACGATCCCAATAAAGACTCGCATTGGACGCCGTTCATCACGCGCATCGACCGCAAGCTCTTCAAAGGTCAGCGAAAAGACTGATTATGTCCAATGAGACTCGGTCGTTTAACCCGTAGCCGCAGGCGAGGTTTGGCGATACTTCCCCTCGCCTACGGCTACGCGTTAAACACAAAGCCCGGCTCCAACAGGAACCGGGCTTTGTGTTCGTCGTCTTGAATTCGCAGCAACTAATAGTTCAGCTGCTGTTCAAACTCGATACCGTACTTCTTCATCTTCTTGTAGAGCGTCGTACGGTTGATGCTGAGCATCTTGGCTGTGTCTTGACGATTCCAACCGTTGGCTTCCAAAGCGTCCAGAATGATGTGACGCTCGGGTGCCACTAAAGCGGACTTCAAGGAACCGTTGCCAAGTTTTGTTTGCACGCCTGGGGCAACGGGTTCTTGGCTGCGAACCGATTCTGGCAAGTCGCTGACCGTGATGACTGTGCTTTTGGCGAGCACGACCGCTCGCTCGATCACGTTGATCAGCTCGCGAACGTTGCCGGGCCAGTTGTACCGTTGCAAAGCTTGAATGGCGTCTTCGGAAAAACGCTCGACAACTTTTCCGGTCTGCTCGTTGAATTCGCCCAAGAACTGATCGATCAACAGCGGAATATCACCAATACGTTCTCGCAGCGGCGGTTGTGTCAGCGTGATGACGTTGATTCGGTAGTAGAGGTCTTGTCGAAACTCGCCCTTAGCGACCATTTCTGAAAGGTCTTGATTCGTCGCCAAGACTAACCGGACGTCAACCTTGTGTGTCTTCGTGCCGCCGACTGGTTCAAACTCGCGGTCTTGTAAGACACGGAGCAACTTGACCTGCAGGCTGGGTGAAGCTGTCGCGATCTCGTCCAAGAAGATCGTGCCGCCGTCGGCTTGCAGGAACTTACCTTCTTTGTCGTGAGTCGCTCCGGTGAAGGCACCAGCCACGTGTCCGAATAATTCGCTTTCCAGCAACGTGTCGGGCAAGGCACCGCAGGCAACCTCGACGAACGGTTGATCGTGTCGATCGCTTAGCTGATGAATTGCTCTAGCGGTCATGGTCTTACCAGTTCCACTCTCGCCAAGGATCAAGACTGTCGTCTTCGTGTCGGCGACGCTTTCGATCAGATCGAACATCTTCAGCATCTTGTAATCGCGGCCGATGATGTTCGAGTGCCCGAATTTCTCATCCAGTTGAGCCTTCAGGTTCTTGTTCTCTTCGACGATTTGACGTTGGCTGAGTGCTCGTTGAATCGAGAAATTCAACTCGTCATCGATGACGGGTTTGGTCAAGTAATCAAAGGCACCCAAGCGAATCGCCTCGACGGCGCTTTCGATCGTACCGAATCCCGTGACTAGGATGACGGATGTTTCGGGAGCATTCTTCTCAGCCCAGTCGAGCAGTTGGAAACCATCTTGATCTGGCAAGTTGACGTCGCAAACGACAACCTCGAAAGGTAACTCGCCCATGCGTTTAATAGCTTCGCCGCAATTGGACGCCGTTTCGGTTCGGTGGCCCAAACTTCGCAGGTAGTCGGCCATGGCCTCAAGAATATGCTTGTCGTCATCGACTACCAGCAACGAACCGCGATTGGTCTTCATAAGAGAAGCCTCTTCTACATAACAGGTCTTGAATAGAAGGACGGCCTACCGAATTCGGCAACCACGCAAAGCGTGCGCGAAGGCAGGGTCCTAGCTGGGAAACTTGTTGTGAAGAGGGTACGCAAACATAGACCACAGGTTTCGAAGGGTCAACAAATTCGTTTTTCCTTCGCTCGATTCAACTGCGAGCGGCAAACTGTATCGGTCGTGGCGGTTAGAAGATCGAGTTCTGACGGTTGTACCGCCCAAGTCACCGGTCCGAGAATTCCGACTTGTCGCGCTTCGGCATCGCAGAACGCTGTAGCGGCAACAGCAACGTCCCCTCTCCCCACGATCGACTCACATCTTCATCAGGTTTCCAGTGGGACAGAGCCTAGGTGAGGGGCCACAAGCACAACCTACAATACGACTTTGCATCCTCACCAGCAGATCAATTCTCCCACAACACAGCGTGTGGCTGGCGCCGAGTCTTCGAGCCCCCAGACAATTCCAAGGATCGAGGGCTCGAAAACGCACACCGCCACCCGATACAAATGGCCGCATATTCGTCAACTAAACGCTTTGCCCGCCAACTTTGAGCGGTTATCATTCGGGCATTGAATCAATAAAGGGCTCTCACAAACGGCAGACATCAAGGATTACATCAATGAGCGAATTCCGAACCGAACGCGACTCCATGGGCGAAGTCCAAGTCCCCGCAAATGCTTACTACGGCGCTCAGACTCAGCGGGCCGTTGACAACTTCCCCATCAGCGGCTGGCGGCTGCCTCCTCAAATGGTTCAAGGCATGGGCATGGTCAAGTACGCGTGCGGCGTCGCCAATCGTGACTTGGGCAAGTTGACCGGCACGGGCAAGAATCCGCTCAACGACGATCAAGTCACCGCTATGCTCAACGCCGCCACCGAAGTCGCCGAGGGTAACCTTGCGGATCAATTTCCCATCGACGTCTTCCAAACCGGTTCGGGAACTTCCAGCAACATGAACGTCAACGAAGTCATCGCCAACCGAGCCATCGAGATGATGGGCGGTGATCGCTTCGACAAAGAAAAGCCCATCCACCCCAACGATCACGTGAACATGGGCCAAAGCACGAACGATACGTTCCCAACGGCAATTCACGTTTCCGTTGGCGTCCAAATCAAGACCGCTTTGATCCCCGGCCTGACGAAGTTGCGAGACGCACTGAAAGAAAAGGCCGATGCTTGGGACAAGGTCATGAAGATCGGACGCACACACCTGGCCGACGCCACCCCATTGCGTCTTGGCCAAGAGTTCGGTGCGTTCGCCCGCCAACTGACCCTCTCCATTGAACGCGCCGAACGCGCCATCGATGCCGTCAAGGAGCTACCCGTTGGTGGAACAGCCGTCGGCTCGGGAATCAACACACATCCGGAATTCGGCGCACGCGTGGCTGCGGTCTTGGCTGAAAACACTGGGATCGGTTTCATCGACGCCGTCGATCACTTCGAGGGAAATGCGCAGCGAGACGGTTTGGTCGAATGTCATGGCCAGTTGCGAGCCATCGCTTCGACGCTGTTTAACGTTGCGAACAACATCCGCTGGCTTGGCTCGGGGCCTCGATGCGGTTACTACGAAGTCAAGATTCCCGATCTGCAACCGGGCAGCTCGATCATGCCTGGCAAGGTGAATCCCGTCATGTGCGAAAGCATGATGCAAGCCACCGCCCGAGTCATGGGCAACGACCAGGCCATCGCTGTTTCAGGTGCGGCCGGCGGCCAATTCCAATTGAACATTATGATGCCCATGATGGCACAAACGACGCTGGAAAGTATCCTGCTGCTAGCCAACTCGGCCGATGCATTTGTTGACAAATGTATCGACGGCATGGAAGCGAACGAGGAAGCTTGCAACGCCGCCGTCGAAAAGAGTCTCTCGATGGTGACAAGCCTGAACCCCTATATCGGCTACGAAAAAGCATCCGCGCTGGCCAAGGAAGCCTTCAAAACTGGCAAGACGATCCGCGAGCTATGCGAAGAACAAGAAATCTTGCCCAAAGAGCAATTGGACGAGGCATTGGATCCGTACAGCATGACGGAACCGCAGGCGTAGCGGCGTTGGATTCCTCCGGAAGTCGGCGATGATCAGCAAAGACACCACCATGACCGAGTTGTTCGCTCGATTCGGTTGGCTGTTTGTGCTTGCAATCGCCGTCACCGGATTCAATTTGTTCTATCTCTACTCTTGGATGGACATGTCTCACGCGGCACATTTGTTGTCGTCGTGGGTCATGCCGATGAGCATCCTATTCTGGGTCGAATGCGACGCCCGCTCCCGCTGCAGGACCCCATGCTTCGACTTTGGCTTGTTCTTGTACTACGCCTCGGTGTTTGTCGTGCCGGTCTACTTGATTCGCACCTATGGCTGGGCTGGCTTGGCGATACTGATGCTATTCCTTGGCCTCTGGCTGGTCCCGATCGTTGCGTCGTTTATTGTTTGGGCGGTCATGTGACGCATCGAACTCGGAGAGGACAACATCGAGCGTCCGTGAATCTCCGACTAGCTCACCATGCGGAAAAGCGCCAGAAGCATAGGACGCGGCAAGAGCGACCAGCCACGGGTCAGATATGTCCGCGCGGGAAGCATCCGCGAGTAATCCCAAGTCATCAGAGATGTATCTGCATGCATCGGTAGAATCAGTTATTGCGAATGCACGTTTGAACGCCGATTCGCGGAGAACGTCCACAGCAGTGTCAGCAGTGGGCTGGCGTTGCGATTCCAAGTCGAACCAACCGCCAGACTGCACCACCCACAGCCAGCCGTTGGGCTGTGAATAGGTGTTCCAAAACTCGCAGATTTGGCCCTCGTCGATTACGCGCAAGCCAGAGCAGCGATCAAACGAAACGCGGAAATGGCCGTGCGATTCGGATGAGAGGTCAACCGAGAGTGACGCATGCGAAGAGACGTCGTAGTGCACGCGAAGAACCTCAACACCAGAGTACGGCATTGATGCATCAACGAGATCACATTTCAGCTCGAAGTGCATTTTGCTGGATCGCCTAACGGGTAGCATTGCCGACGCCGCCGCTTGTAAGTTGGGGTTGGTTCAATTGGCGATAACGGATCGTCAATTGGGACGTCGGAGAATGATAAACTAAAAGGCGACGTTCTGGCCGGAACGTCGCCGGGAGATGGAGTTCGGGCCGCCCCTGGATCACTGTTGCCTTAAACAACGGCGATCGACGATTCTGCGATCGACTCCATGATGCTGGCTTGGACGTGACCGTCGCCCAGCCTGCATGTGTACGTCACTTTGCCTTGTCCGTCAAAGTGTTGGCCAAAACGGATGAAATTGATGCTCGTGTGATTGCTCGATTTGGTAATGCCACACAACCAGAACCGACC
>PBMZ01000173.1 GCA_002722955.1 Planctomycetaceae bacterium
GACGTGGTTGAGTTCGTTCTTTGATTCCTGTGGCGTCTTTTTCTTGCCAGCAACTTTCGGTGCTTCGGGTAGCGGGTTCATTTCCAACCGCACACCGGAAAAGACCGTGTGGTCGCTGTTTATGGTGTTGCCGTCACTGCCCATTCCAGCGCCGGTTGCGACGAGTGTCAGGTGTTTGGCGTCGCTGGGAATGGCGAGGTTGAAGCTGCAATACTTGCCATTGCCTAGAAGCGGTTTCGGGATCTCGCCAGCAAAGTAGTACTCAAAATCATTCGTCGCCAATTCCATCTTTTGACCGTTGACGTAGGCGGCAATGATGGCGTCGCTGATGTTCTTGTCTCTGTGCGGTTTCGAAACGATCACCGCCAAATGTGCTGACGCGTTCGAACCGATTGCTTCGTCGTTGATGCCAGCGCGGTCGACTTTGAACGTGAAGCGTTGATCTGCCGGCATCAAACCCGCTCGGCGAATCTTATCCAAATCAAAGGTAATCAGAGCGTTGGCATGCATTCCGATGCCTTGTTCGACCCGTTTGTTGGATTGCCCACGGCGTCCGGTCGTGCGAAGCGCTCCGCCGGTTTGCCACGCATCATTGACGATCGATCCGTAAGCTCGAGTATCCGACCCAAGCTTGTCAAAACTGAAGACAACATCGGGAGCGATATTAGTCGACTTTCCCCATCCGTTTGCGACGCGATCAACGGCCAACGAATTTGCCGACGCCGCTTGCCCAAATCGATCGGTGCTCAACGCAATATCAAGCGACGCGTTCTGAGAATCATCGAACAAGTTACCCAGCGGGATGATGCCGGGGACGACTTCGACTTTGTCGGCGGCGTTAACGAAGGCAACGTCAGCTCCATATTGCGCAAACAGGTCATCCTTTCGTTCAACTTTCGACTCGGCCAACCCGCGCAGCGACTCGGCCACTTTGACGACCGCAGCCTCATCGCCAGAAAGATCACTCTTGCCGTCTTGTGACTTTTGCAGCTCGAACCATTCCTTCAGGTATGGCCGTGCCGTCGCATCGTCCTTGCGCGGCTTTTGGAAATTGATCCATCGCTTGAGCAGTTGTTGATTTAACTTCTCGGCCTTCGCAAAATCGGCGAAGACCTTTTTGGCGTCCTTCGAACTTCGCTGGCGATGCGTGACTTTCCACGCGGCAACGAAATACTTCGGAATCTCCGAAAACAGCGAAGTCCGCAACTTGCGGGATTCGTCAATCAAGAACCGGTCAATGATGACCTGTTGTTGAGAGGCCAAGTCGTCGGCTTCCCGACGTTTGCCAACGATTTCGTTCGAAACGATGGGGCGTTCTTTGTATTGAGTGCTGGCAAAAATGCCCGCCAGCCCATAGTAGTCCTGCATGCTGATCGGGTCGTATTTGTGATCATGGCAGCGAGCACAAGAGACCGTCAGCCCCAAGACGCCGCGCGTGAGCGTGTCGATGCGGTCGTCCCATTCGTCGGCCGCGGCCTTGGCCTTTTCGACATTCTCGGCGTAATAGACTGGGCCCAATGCAAACAGTCCGAGCGCGGCGATGTTCTCGTGCTGATTTGGGGCTTTAATTAAATCGCCGGCGACTTGTGCCTTCAAGAATTCATTGTAAGGCAGATCGTTGTTCAGCGACCGGACCACCCAGTCACGGTAATAATATCCGCGCGGATACTTGCGAGCCTTAAATGTATGCGCCTGATCCTCGCCGTAGCGAGCCACGTCCAGCCAATGGCGTCCCCAACGTTCGCCGTAATGCGGCGAGTCCAACAACTCATCGATGACCTTATCAAAGGCGCTCGGCGATGTGTCTTGGACGAACGCATCAATCTGTTCGGTTGAAGGTGGCAAGCCGATCAAACCGAAGTAAGTCCGACGGATCAGCGTGTCGCGTTCGGCAGCGTCAGCCGGACTCAGACCGGCGGCTTCCAACTTGGCCCGCACGAAGCGATCGATGTCGTTCGCAGACCACTTGCCATCTTTGGGAGTTGGAATTTTTGGTTTGACGGGCTTTTGAAACGCCCAAAACTTTGAGCCGGCTTCGTAGTTAATCCCAGCGTTTGTAGGCGTTGACTTTCCAGATCGAGGGTCCGCGGCGCCGCTGCGAATCCAAGTTTCGAAGTCGGCGATGATATTTTTCGGCAACTTGCCTTTCGGCGGCATCTCGAAGTCTTCGTATTTGATCGCCGAAAGAATGAGGCTTTCATCGGGCTTCGACGGCACGACGGCTGGCCCAGAGTCGCCACCTTTGAGCGTCGCGGCTCGAGTATCAAGCCGTAAGTTGCCTTTGACTGACTTCGCGTCGCCACCGTGGCACTTGTAACAGTGTTCGACCAAGACGGGGCGGATCTTCTTCTCGAAAAACTCGAGCTGTGCGGCATCGAACTTTGGTTCTTCGGCACGCGCCGTTGAACAGAAGACAGCCTGCGCACATAGAGCGATGAAAAGAATGATGTATCGATTCATTTCTTGTATCGACCGTGGTGTGAGGAAGTCGGCGAGTTGGCTCAAAGGCCAAAGAGGGTGGGAAATCAATTGTATCATCTTTATCAAGAGCGCAGAACCTGAAGCCGAACGCTCGCTTTGTTTTTGCCCAATTTGTATATAGGAGGTGTTAGAGCGATAGGCAGGTAAGGATTTTCCGCCCCTGAGTTTATCTCAGGGGTACTCGCGTTTCTGCACTACTAGCAGTAGTGCAGAAACGCGAGTACCCCCGACGTAAAGTCGGGGGCGGTGTGATTTCTCAGATCGATCGGAAGCTACGATGAAAAAAACAGGCACAATTGGAATTCCGCTGCTGACTCTTTTGGCATTGGCACTACTGAGTCAGCGCCATCAAGACATTCAGGCGAAGCAAGAAAAACCGGGCACGGTCACTGGTGTCGTTTTTCACGATACTAACAACAACGGAAAACGCGATGCTGGCGAATCAGCACTTGAGGGCATTCGTGTTTCCAACGGTCGACAAATCGTCAAGACCGACGATGCCGGCAAATTCCAACTTCCCATCGACGAAGACAGTATCGTCTTCGTCATCAAGCCCAGTGGCTGGCGAACTCCGCTGAACGAGAACAAGTTGCCGCGATTCTATTACATCCATAAACCCGCTGGCTCACCGAAGCAGAGATACGCGGGCGTCGAGCCGACCGGGCCCTTGCCTGACTCGGTCGACTTTCCACTCTACCCGCAGCAAGAGCCGGACGAGTTCAAAGCGATCATGTTCGGTGACCCGCAGCCTCGCGATCAAAAGGAGATCGACTATATCGCTCACGATGTGGTGGAAGAGCTGATTGGGACGGATGCATCTTTTGGCGTGACGCTGGGCGACATCATGTTTGACAACCTGTCGCTGTTTCAGTCGCAAGCACGTGCCGTCGCGCTGTTGGGAATCCCTTGGTACAACGTTATCGGCAATCACGACATCAACACGGATGCTCGCAGCCGCAAGACTCTGAACGAGACTTTTGAGCTTGAATTCGGTCCCTCGTACTACTCGTTCGATTATGGCAAGGTTCACTTTATGGTCTTGGACGACATCGCTTGGAAGTTTAACGAGGAAACCGGGAAGGGTAGCTACAGCGGCGGCCTTGGCCCCGAGCAGATGGAGTTCATTCGAAACGACTTGGCCTTGATTCCGAAAGATCAATTGATCGTGCTGATGATGCACATCCCACTGGTCAACGTCTCCGATCGAGAAGAACTGTATCGCTTGATTGAGCAACGTCCGTTCTCGATGTCGATCTCCGGACACACGCATCATCACGAGCATCGTTTTATCACCAAGAAAGACGGCTGGCGCGGCCCGAAGCCTCACCATCACATTATTAACGTGACGGTTTCAGGAAGCTGGTGGAGCGGAACTCCCGACGAACGCGGAATTCCTCACACCACCATGGCCGATGGAGCTCCGAACGGATACTCGATCATTACGTTCGACGGACACGAGTATCGGATGGACTTCAAAGCGGCCGGTCGATCCGCCGACTATCAAATGCAAATCCACGCACCCGAAGTCGTGGCCAAAGCCGAAAGTCAAGACGCCGACGTTTACGTCAATGTCTTCAACGGCTCGGAGTACTCAAAGACCGAATTGCGAATTGTTCCATCTGGCGAGTGGCAGGAGATGGAACGGAAAGTCATGAAAGATCCATCGCGCGTTGCTGTGTTCGACGCTGACAACGCCGTCAAGCAGAAGCCTTGGCGAGGCATCGTGGCTCCCAAGGCTTGCCCCCACTTGTGGCATGCAAAGTTGCCTGCGGTTAAGAATGTGGGCACTTACTTGATCGAAATCCGTTCAACAGACCGACACGGTCGAGTCTACAACGGCAAACGAACGATCCGCGTTGAGTGACTTAAAGCAGCCATCACTCTCCGAGTGATAAGCCTCGTGGATCAGTGTTGAATTGGTTCAAGACGGCGAATTCGATCGATAGCTTTCTGGTACTTCGATGCTTTCACGCAAAGGCTCATCACTCGGAGAGTGATGGCTACTTTCGAGACATTTAGACGAAGTTGCGCTTAATGGCAATCTCTTAAGGTGAGAGACATCACGACCACAAAGGACCTTGACCGACCACAATGCAAGCCACACTCCGAGAAACGTTTGAGCAAGCATTGGGTGAGATTGACTTGCAGGATTCGGGCAAGGTTGTGCAGGTGGTCGACATTGTCTTGGCCCAAGCTCAGGCGGCTGGCGCCAGCGATGTGCACTTAGTGCCGGATGACTCGGGCTTGGTGATGACTTGGCGCATCGATGGCGTGTTGCAGCCGATTCTGAATTTTCCCAAGGCCACAGCGGCCAACATTGTGTCGCGGCTGAAGGTCATGGCCGAATTGCTGACGTACCGGACGGACACGCCACAGGAAGGCCGCATTCATGCTCCGGGTGACGGAGTTGAAATGCGTGTCAGCACGTTTCCGACTCTATACGGAGAGAAAACGGTTGTCCGGTTGTTCGTGGCATCGGGCCAGTATCGTGTGTTGGGCGATCTTGGATTGCCCGAGGATGTCGAAGGCAACCTGCGGCAGCTTCTGACTCAAAACGGTGGCATTGTCCTGGTGACGGGACCGGCTGGTAGCGGTAAGACGACGACAATTTACGCGTGCCTGCGCGAGCTGGTAGACAAATTTGGCGAGCACAAGAGTCTGGTTACATTGGAGGATCCGATTGAGGCCGTCGTTCGCGGAGTGGCTCAATCGCAGGTGAATCCCCGTGCGGAGTTCACTTATTCAACAGGCCTCCGATCGCTGATGCGGCAGGATCCCGAAGTGATCATGGTCGGAGAAATCCGAGATCGCGAAACGGCCGAGATTGTTTTCCAAGCATCCTTGACGGGCCATCTCGTGATGACGACATTTCATGCTGGCAGTGCGGCCGGCGCGATCAGTCGTCTTTCCGATATGGCGATCGAGCCGTATCTGTTGCGGAGTGGCATTCTGGGCATCGTCTGTCAACGATTAGTTCGCTCGTTGTGCGATTGTTGCAAAGAGATACCCGATGAGGCCGGGAAGTTGGGATTGCCCGTTCAGCATGCATGGGAGCCGGTCGGCTGCGATGCTTGCGGCGGCACGGGTTATCGAGGGCGTTTGGTGTTGGCGGAAATGCTGATGCCCGACTTGAAGGAAATGGGACGAGCGATCTTGTCCAGAAGCGATGCGGCGGAGATCGAAGAACTTGCCATTCAGTCAGGCATGAAGTCTTGTCAACAGCGAGCTTGCCAAGCGGTTGAGGAACAACGAACCAGTCCGGCAGAAGTACGCCGGGTCCTGGGTTTTTGAGCGAATAGTATGAGCAGTGGCGAATCGACAACTTCCAATAAAGCAAGTCTGAAAGACTTGATCGCACTCAATGACGAGATCGCTGCGCTCGTCAGAGTCGGCGTCCCGTTAGAGCTTGGCTTGAGTAGTCTAGGCGGCTCGGTCACGGGCGAGCTTAAAAAGTTGTCCGAGCAAATCTCGGGTGAGATGGCAGGCGGCAAATCGTTGCCCGACGCCTTGGAAGCGAGTCAAGACGTCTTGCCCGAGTTATACAAAGCCATCGTTGAGTGTGGTTTAAAGACGGGCCGGTTGCCTGAAGCGCTGGAGAATCTTTCGGCGTTTGCTCAATCCATGCTGGAACTTCGTCGGCGAATCACCATTGCGATGCTTTATCCAATGGCGGTGTTGTTGGTCGCCTATGGTTTGTTCATGGTCTTCCTTTGGGAGATGGTGCCGCGACTGGCTGAGACCTACATGTCGTTGCAGCTACCTGCGGCTTATTGGTTGGAAGTGTTGTTGAATATGCGAGGCAGCTTGCCGTTGTGGGGACCGTTGTTTCCACTGCTGCTGATCGTTCTGTATTTTTTAGAATCCTATTCGCAGAATTCATTGCTGACGAAATCAGGTTTGATCCCCGGCGTCGGTCCGATATTGAGAAACTATCACTTGGCGAATTTCGCCGATCTGTTGTCGATGCTAATTGGTCATCAAGTACCACTGGCAGAAGCATTCAGCCTGGCAGCACGGGCAACGGGGCGGGAGCGTTTCGTTTCGGCGGCTGAAACGATAGGAAAACGCCTTAAAGAAGGCAAATCGCTGACGGATTCGTTGAAAGGTGTGGATGCAATCCCATCCTTCATGGCCTGGATGATGGTCAGTGCGGAAGCGCAAGCTTCGATGCCGCGGACCTTGAAGCAAATTGCAGACCTTTATCGTCGCCGAGCTGCTTTTCAAGCGGACTGGTTCAAGATGATGGTCCCGATCTTCTTGATTGTGATTGTTGCTGGTGGTGCGACATTGCTTTACGCCCTTTCCTTGTTTGCTCCATTGTCTGAATTGCTCCGCAGGTTGGATGCTGCCTAATCGTGAAAAGATTTCGATACATAGCCACGAATCGAGACCATGAAGAAGTTGAAGGCGTGATGCGCGCCGAGACTCCCGAAGATGCCATGGCTCAGTTGGAGGCTCGCGGTCTGAAGGTCGATTTGCTCAAGGATGTCGATGAAGAGACGAGTGCTGATAGTGCCACTGATGCCGTGCCGACAGATATTTCGCAAGAGTCGTTCGAGACACCGAAGCTCAGCAAAGCGGAATCAATTCTGGCGGCTGAGCAGATCGGTCAAGTCGCCGTATCCGGAATGCCGCTGGCGTCGGGATTGATGGCACTTAGCGAGGAAGTGCCATCGAAGCGAATGAGGCGAGCCCTCAAGTCGATCAGTCATGATGTTGCAGCCGGACGAACGGTTGATGAAGTTTTGGACGAGAATGCAGCGAATCTTCCGCCACATTTGGGTGTGCTCATTCAAGCTGGATTGAAGACCGGCAATCTTGGTGTGGTGATGGAGCAGTACTTGATGTTCACACGCAACAGGTCCGAAATCGGCCGTCGCGTGCTGCTCACGTTGTCTTACCCCGTTTGCCTGATTCTCTGCACGATCGGCATTAACTTTGGTTATCTGGCGTGGGTTGTCCCGCTGTTTAAAAAGATATTCCTCGACTTTGGGACGGAATTGCCGGGATTGACGATGTTGATCATTTCGCTCTCCGACGCGTTGAGCGAATTCGGAATCGCGATTGTGGTGATTCTGGTTGCTGCCGCCGTGTTGGCGTGGCTCATCACGGTTGTCTTGCTGCGTCCATCGACTCGGCGGCGATTGTTGGAAAAGATTCCTGTATTTGGGCCTTTGTTCAGCATGAGTTCTTTGAGCCAGTTTTGCCAATTGCTGGCGATCTTGGTCGAGAATCAAGTTCGCATGCCGGACGCTTTACGGATGGCCGGTACGGCATCAGGCAATGCGAATTTGCGCGAGGGAAGCAATCGTTTGGCGGATATGGTTGAAGAGGGTTCGTCACTGACGAAGGGTGCTGAAAGCTTGCCGCATTTTCCAACCCAAATGACGAACATCTTTCGTTGGGAGAAACGCGGCGACGCTTTTCCTGACGTCTTGCGAGCCGCCGCGGATGTCTATTCCGCGCGAGCCACGATTCAGACGGGGATGGTTGCTGTCGTTGTCGAGCCGTTTGTTGTTATCGGAGCGGCTTCATTCATCGTCGTGTTGGTGATTGCCATGTTCTTGCCATTGATCAAACTCTTGAATGATTTGAGTTAGAGATTTGTTAGACCAAATGATGGAAGATAGTCCCGACAGTTTTGTGACGAACTGATTGGAAGGTTGACCGTGGAACAGTTAATGGAAGCAATGATCTTCACTTTGCCTTGTCTGTATCTGACGATACAGGGAACGGCATTGGTGTTGACCGTACTGCTTCTGAAAAACCCCACTGGCGGCATCGCGACACGAATCAATCTTCACGGCAATTCATGGCGTTTTACGTCAGTTCTGACTAGCTGCGGATGGCTGTCCATCGCATTAGGCTCTGCACTGTTCCTGACGTATGTGGGTGTTGGTCTCTATGGATTTTACTCACAAGATTTCCTACCTGGCGAATGGGCCTCCATTCCGATTGTATTGGTGATCGGCGCCTTCTTGACGTTTCTAGGACGTGAGGAATTGCAGCTTGCCGAGCTTGTTGATAACGGCCAATGGCAAAATCACGCAGTCGTTACCCGTGTGCGATCGATCCTGTTGTTAATCACCGGTTTTGTTCACTTGGTGATACTGACTGCTTTGCTGTTCGCGTACTTGTCCTTTTTGCTAAGCGATTTCCTTGTTCCGATCGCGTTCTTGCTGGCAATCATGATCGTTTGTCTTCCGTTTGGAATGGCATTCTTAAATGCAGCAACAGTAAGGACACGTCAAGGACACTTACTTTGGTGCTTGACGATCGCCTTGGATCAAGACATTTCGTTGTCGGATGAAGTCGAGAAATTCGCTGGTTTGCTCAGTGGTCGTGCTCGACTCGAGGTTCTCGAACTTGTCCGAAGTCTTCGCAAAGGACTTGATCTCTCAGACGCACTGGACCAAACCGATCTACTCCCTAAACACGCAGTTGTTGCTGCTCGAGTTGGCGAGAACACCAGGGATCTTGCCTACGCGATGCGTCAATCGGCACTTCACCATACAGCTGGATTGTCGACCGCGACCACGGGGTTTTCGCTTTCATTGTTCTCGATTTATTACGGAGCCATAATTGTCGCGGTCGAGTGCCTTGTTGCGTTTCAGATGTATTTCATTGTCCCGAAATTCAAGAAGATATTTTATGACTTTGGCACAGAGGTGCCTCCGGTGACTCAATCACTGATAGCCACTTCGGACTTCGTTATATCTCAGTTTTACATTGCCGTTCCGATCATGGCTGTTCCGGTAATTTGGATTCTGTTCACGATGGTGGGCTATCGGCAGGGCTGGAGCAACTTGCAGCTGAACTGGTTGACACGTTGGTTCACACGGCTGGATGCTCCGTGGGTCTTGCGTCATGTAAGTCTGGCCGTAAGGTCTGATTGTCCCGTCGGAGAGGCGTTGGGCCCCGTGACTCTTTACCATCACCGTCGTCACGTCAGAGACCTGGTCGAACGTGTCTGGAACGGAGTTCGCAACGGAGACGACTGTTGGCAGTTGATGGGGGACGAGGGAATCTTGACCAATAACGAACAAGCATTGGTCATCGCGTCCGAACGCGTTGGAAATCTAAGATGGAGCCTGTCGACCTTGGCCGATCGCATTGAACGGGCTCACGAAGATCTTGGGCATCGCTGTTTTGCGTTGTTGCGTCCCGTTGCGGTCCTTCTCATTGGACTAGGAGTTGCTTGGGTTTGCATCGCGTTATTTCTGCCACTCATTCAACTCATAGGCGGAAACACATGAGTCAACGGAAGGTGAGAATCCAGAGATCACAAACGCGGCGTCGTGGGATGTCGTTGGTCGAGATGATTGTGTCGACCGTGTTGCTGGTGGCCGTGTTCTCGGCGGCCGCGCCAGTGATGTCTTGGTCGATGCAGCAGCAATCTCTTGCCGGTAAACGCCGCGTCGCGAATCAAGAAGTCTTCAACTTAATGGAGTTGGCGACTGCCAATTCATGGGAAAGCGTCAATTCCGAAAACCTGTCTCGGTTGAGTCTGTCGAGCGAAGCTCAGAAATCGCTTTCCGATGCCGACTTGGAATGGGCAGTCACAGCAGTAGATTCTCAACCTGAAGCGAAAAAGATTGCTGTCACTCTGAAGTGGAAAGACAAGCAAGGCCGCCAATTGGCACCAACTCGACTGACGAGTTGGATCTACCGAAAGGAGGCCACGCCATGAGAACGATCTCGCTACGATCAAGGCAACCTTCAAACTCGCGTGTGAAGCGTGGAGTGACCTTGGTTGAATTATTGGTAGTCATCTCGACGATGGCTCTCATTACCACGTTGGCCATGATGACGATTTTCTATTTGCTTCGAGTCGAAGGCCAAAGTGCCGGAGCCTTGTCGGAAGACCTGATCTTTTCTCAACTCGCGGTGAGTTTTCGCAATGATGTTCACGCTGCCGAGCAAACGCAGATTCTGGATGATGGAACTCTCGAGCTTGTGGTGGGAACCAGCAAAATCCATTACAGCCCCGTCAAGAAATCGATCGTTCGACAAGTTCACGCGAACAACGAAGTCGAATCGCACAACGAGTTTTTCCTTGGTCAGATGAATGCTCGCTTCCAAATCGACGCGCCCGATGACTCGGCAACGCAAACCGTTCGAATGACGCTTTCGCAGGTTGTGGGAACGCAGGTGAAGAATGATTCAACCAGCAAACGAACGCACGAACAATCTGTGATCGCGGTGATTGGCAAGGACCGTCGTTTCATCAGTCAAGGAGCGACGCCATGAATGCGAATCATCAAACCGTCCAGACCGCGAATCGGCGTGGTGCTGTCGTCATCATTTTGCTGATCGTGCTGGTTCTGGTTGCCGCGCTGGGAGCTTCAATGGTCAACCTCGCGTTGACGCAACGAAAGCAAAGTCGACGTGAAGCCTTTCGTTCTCAGTCGCTGTGGCTTTGCGAATTTGGCATCGAGCGAGCAGCCGCCGCGATATCGGCAAACGCCGAATACACTGGCGAAGAATGGGCAGTGTCCGAAGATGAACTGGAAAGTTCGTATCCAGGTACCGTTCGAATTGAAGTCAAGCCAGACGAGTCAAAACCAAATCGACGAGTCGTCAATGTGACGGCTCAATACCCGAACGAAATGGCAATCCGTGTTCAAGTATCAAAGACTGTCGTTATCGATCGATGACGACTTAACATGAGTCCGGTGTATTGTGGCACTGGCAATTTGAGGAGATGTAACAATGCGATATCTCAATAAATCACAACCGCGGCGGGCTTCCCGTGGCTTTACGCTGATCGAACTGCTGGTCGTGATTGCCATCATCGCGATCTTGATTGCACTATTGCTTCCCGCCGTGCAAGCTGCCCGCGAAGCGGCTCGCCGTTCAACCTGCAAGAACAACCTGATGCAAATCGGTTTGGCCGTGCAAAACTACGAGGCTGCTTTTGAGATGCTGCCTCCGGGTGTGATCGACGCAGGCGCATCGATCAACTCAAAGGCCGAGGGCTATCATATGAGCTGGATCAGCCAGATCTTGCCCTTCCTCGAAGAGAACAATGTGTACTCGCACATCGATTTCACGGCGAGTGCTTACGATCCCAAGAACGCACCTGCTCGAGGCCAAGTGATACGTGTCCTGATTTGCACGTCTGATTTCATGCCCATCGTCAACAACAAGGTGGCGATGACAAGTTACGCAAGCGTGCATCACGACGACGAGGCACCGATCAGCGGCGAAAATCACGGAGTCTTTTATCTCAACAGCAGCGTGAGGTTTCGTCAGATAACTGATGGCAGCAGCAATACTCTTTTCCACGGAGAACGAGTGCTTGACAAGGGTGATCTAGGCTGGATTTCGGGGACGAGGTCCTCGCTACGCAACGGTGGAACAAAGATCAGTGAAGGCATTCCTGGCAGCAATTATAACGCCGCTCAACAAGGCAAATCGCTCGCGGATAACGAGGTCGGGGGGTTCAGCAGCCGACATACTGGTGGCGCCCACTTCGTAATGGGCGATGGTCGCGTGAGGTTCTTCAGCGAGAATGTCGATGTGCAGACTTACCGCAATCTCTGTAATCGCGCGGATGGGGCATTGCTGGAAGAATTCTAGCCTGAGTTACTCTTGTGGCTATCGTTTCGCCGGCTTGCTCTTACGCAAACTCGGGGCGACGCTGACGCAGTTGATCTTTCAGCCGAGCAACAATGCTTGAATGCATCTGGCTGACCCGAGATTCCGATAGACCAAGCGTGCTGCCGATCTCTTTCATCGTTAGCTCTTCGTAGTAATAGAGGATGATGATCAGCCGCTCGTTGCGGTTCAGCCCCTTTGTCACGAGCTTCATCAGATCGCGTTTTTGAATTCCACGCGTGGGGTCTTCACCCTTGATGTCTTCCAAGATGTCGATTTCTCGAACATCTTTGTAACTGTCGGTCTCGTACCACTTCTTGTTGAGGCTAACAAGGTTGACAGCGTTGGCTTCGTTCTTGAGTTTGTCGAACTCTTCCGATGACATCTCCATCCGCTTGGCCAAATCCGAGTCGGACGGTGGTCGGCCAAGTTGAGCTTCTGCTTGTTTTCGCGCGGCTTCCAACTTGCTGGCCTTGCTGCGAACCAATCGAGGGACCCAGTCCATCGTTCGTAGTTCATCAAGCATTGCACCGCGGATTCTGGGAACGCAGTAGGTTTCAAACTTCACGCCGCGTTCCAAGTCGAACGCATCGATAGCGTCCATCAGTCCAAAGACGCCCGCCGAGATCAGGTCGTTCATGTCGACGCCTTCGGGGAGCTTGGCCCAGACGCGTTCGGCGTTGTACCGAACCAACGGCAAATAACGTTCGATCAATGCATTTCGAAGGTCTTGATCGGTTTGGTCTTGTTTGTATTCATGCCAAGTCTTCAATGCGGTTTCGTCTGTGAGCTTCGTTGCCATGATTCCCTCCATGGATATTCAGTGACGCCGAAATGGCTTGAGATGGGACTGCAAACCGTGTTCAGCGTTGGATTTCGTGGCGAAAAATCCTCGCGTTGGCCTTGTTCCTAAATTGTAGTATCGGCAACTGGCACCGGAATATTCAGCGTTTTTGGAAGATCTTTCCTAATCGGTAAAGTTTGACAACAAATCAAAAATGCGGTGTCCGCGTCTCATCCCAAACGCTGCCAAACCCGACAAAAGAAACTGGCCTTTCGTTCCATTGTTCCGGCAGTTCCCTTCATGCTTTGCGCAAGCAACGGTTGTTTGTCTTGGTCACGTTCACCGCTTAATGGTGCTGAATCTCCGAAGAACCGTTCAGAGTAAACACGCTGAGCGTGTGCGAGCCGGTGGATTTGTTTGCTGGCTGCAGTTTGTGGGCTATTCAACACGAACGGAATTCGATTCAGCACGGCAGCTGGCACGTTGTCATCACGGGGAATGAATCCTTCCGCGATCACATCGGTCTTCAAGAACATGCGCGAGGTCTGCTGCAAACGCGTCAGAATACTTCGAGCATGCGATTGTGAATCGGCTTGGTTAACGACAACGTGCAACTGTGGTGGGTCGGCTGCTGACACCGACTTGATCAACGCGTAAGCATCAGCGATCGATGTCGGCTCAGGAGTCGTCACGATCATGATGGTATCGGCGGCGAGTGCGAATTGCCGCACGCTCTCATGGATGCCGCTGCCTGTATCGATGATCAAGAAGTCGTGATTTCGCTCCAGGTCTTCCATTTGTTCGAGGATCTCGTGTCGAGCCGCTTCAGGACAATCGGCAAGATCATTAAGGCCGCTGGCGCCAGGAACAACATGAATGTTGCCCGGACCATCCAACAAGATCTCGGAAAGACTGCGAGCCCCAGTGACGACGTGTGATAAGTTCCAATAGGCGCTCAATCCGCAGAGCAAGTCCACGTTTCCAAGCCCAAGGTTCGCATCAAGAATGCAGACCGACGCACCTTGTTGAGCCAGCGCGATTGCCAAGTTCAACGCGATGTTCGTCTTGCCAACCCCGCCCTTCCCGCTTGTGACAGCAATGGTGCGTGTTGGGACGCAGTGGGTTGGTTCTTTTGTCGCGTCGTCAGTTCGACGCCGCTCCATCATGCTTCTTAAGGCTGTTGCTTGATCATTCATTGCGGAGACTCTGAAGGAACGCGCGCAGATAGAATCAGGTGAATGAAGAACTTCGGTCTACTCGAACAACCGATCCTCGCCCAAGATCAGGCGAGCAATCCGGCTGGCGTTGCTGGGTTCGATGTCATCCGGCACATCTTGTCCAGTTGTCAGATAAGAGATTGGTAGCGGAACATGTCGTGAGACTGACAAAAGGCCTCCCATTCCAGCTGTCTCGTCAAGTTTTGTCAGAATCAACGATGTCGTGTTTGCCGCCTCAAACTTTTCGGCGGTTGCTTGAATGCTTCGGATGCTGGATGTCATGCTGAGGACCAGATGAACTTCGTCAACATCCGCCTCGGCCAACAGCGACTTCAGTTCTTGAATCTGCAGTTCATCGCGCGGACTTCGCCCGGCCGTGTCGATTAAGACCAAGTCCAGCCCCGACAACTCATCAATCGCCCGCCGCATTTCCAACGGATTCGTGACGACCTTCATGGGTAAATCGATAATCTCAGCATAGGTCCGCAATTGCTCGACAGCGGCAATACGATAAGTGTCCACTGTCACCAGGCCCATTTTGATTCCGTCACGCAGTCGGAAGTTCGCCGCCAATTTGGCGATGGTTGTCGTCTTTCCAACGCCCGTTGGTCCAACCAGAGCAACGACCTTTCGAGCAGCACGTTGCAGTGTGATGGGACTTCCCACGCGCACTTCAGACTCGACCATTGCTGTCAGCAACGACTTGGCTGCTGATGCCTCGCTTAGGTGCGACGAAGTACAGTTTTCTCGCAACCGAAAGATCAGATCGCGAGCAAGATCATCCTCGACATCGGCGTCAATCAGTTCCGTGAACAGATGAAACAGTTCGTTGGGGATTTCCTCAGACACACTCTTGCTGCGAGTGCGTGCTAGGTTTTCGAGCATCTTTTGAATCGAATTCAATTGATCAGCGAATTGCGAGTTTGGTGTTGCCGCCGCGTTCTCAAGGACAGAATGAATTGACGCGTTCAAGGCTTCGGCTTGAGTGCCTGCCATGTCGCGTGTCACTTGCGGCAAAGGTTTCTCGGCTTCAGCATCAACCTCGGTGTCAACTTCTTCCGGCTTTTCATCCGGGCTTCCATCAGTTGCTCGTCGTTGCATTTCAGCAAATGCCTTGGCACCGTAAGGAGCCAACTTGGGCGATGATGTGGCAGGGGCTGGTTCCTGAAAAGTCTTCGGCTCGATCGGAGTCTCATCTATTGTCGGCTCGGGCGGAGTCCAGCTTTGCTCTAACGTTGGCTCATCATACGATAGCTCAACGCTAGGCATCTCATCGATAACTGCTGTTGTCGTCGATTCCTCTTGGCCGAGCGACTCTAAGGGGACGCCAACGCCGGCAGTAATCTCGACTTGCTTCTTTTGTCCAAACCAAGGAATCAGACGCCGTTCAGCAACCTGCCGCGTGTTCAAGATTACCGCGTCCGATCCCAGTTCTTGGCGAACGATCTGAAACGCTTCTTGCATGTTGTTGGCTCGGAATGTTCGTACATCCGTCATGCGAGTTGTCCTTCCTCAATCAGACAGCATTTAAGTGCCCAAGGCCCAAGGAATGTCTCGTTGTTATGTCTATGCGGCATACGATCGCTCGAATGACTGGAATGCCGCCGAGTTGACTTCGTCCAAGCGGATTTGACTGACCGCTTTCAGTTGTGTTTCACGTGTGATTTCGTTGTAACTAAGTACGACGAGTCGGGAGTATTCATTCGATGTGAGCTGCTTAAGTCCAACTCGCACGGCTGCCGAGCTGCAAAGCAAAGCGGGACGAGCGCCCGCCTGACCTAATGCTCGCACGCGACGAATGACCAATTCGCCAACTTCCTGACTGATCTCAGACGATAGTTTGTTCACAAAGCCAGTCGTCGAAAAATCGAAGCCAGCTTCCAACACGTCTTCAAGCGTCGCATCCAGTGTGACCACACTCAGACTGCGATCAGCACCGAGGTGTTGCAGGCAAATCGTTCTCGCCAAAGCCGCTCTGACGTATTCTGTCAAAAGTGCAGAGTCGCGCGATTGAGAAGCGTAGTCGCCGAGCGTCTCTAAGATCGTTTCGAGGTCGCGGACTGGAACTCGCTCTTCCAAGAGTCTGCTCAGGACTTGCTGAATCAACGAGGGATCCACAACCGATGGAATCAATTCTTCGACCAGCTTCGGAGCCGACTGTTTGAGGTTGTCGATCAACTGATGAACTTGTTGGCGAGTTAACAACTCGCTTGCGTGATTGCGCGCGACCTCGGTCAAGTGAGTCATGATGGCTGTTGTCGGTTCGACCAAGCGGTAACCCAAAGACTCCGCGTGTTCTTTTTGATGGGATTCGATCCATGTTGCCGAGCGACCGATCGATAGTCCGGTCATGCGAACGCCGGTTAACTCGCCCTTGGCATTGCCCGCATCAATGGCAAGGACTCCGTCGGCATAAGCGTGCCCCCAAGCAATGGGAATACCGCGAAGCTTGATTTGGTAATCGTTTGACTCCAGCCGTACGTTGTCGCGGATGCTAACCTTGGGAAGGATGATGCCCAGTTCTTGAGCAATCCGATGTCTCGCATTGGTGACTTGGTCGAGCAAGTCGCCACCGATCGACTTGTCGGCGAGCGAAATCAGGCCGACACCAAGCTCTAGCTCGAGTGGATTAACGGCAAGCTTTTCTTCTGGCTTCGCGGTCTTCGGTTCGAGTTGCTCGGTTGTTGCGTCGGTTTCAGAGTTTTGCTGCCCTCGCTGAGATCGCAAGATGAAGCCAACAACGCCGCATCCAGTACCGAGACAGAGCAGTGGTAATGTTGGCAGGCCAGTAAACGCTAACGCGAACAAGAATCCAGCCGACAATGCCATCGCCTCAGGATGTCGAAAAAGTTGGCTGACGAAATCTTGCGGTAGATCGCTGCTAACGGATGTCCTTGTCACGATCAAACCTGCAGCCAACGCTATCAAGAATGCGGGAACTTGAGTGACTAGTCCATCGCCGATGGTCAACCGAGTGAAGACGCCGGTTGCTTGAGACAGGCTCATGCCATTCTCGAACAGTCCGATGTACAACCCGCCAAGAATGTTCACAAACGTGATGACGATGCTCGCGATAGCGTCACCGCGAACAAACTTGCTGGCACCATCCATTGCTCCATAGAAGTCGGCTTGCTGGGCAAGTTCTTCTCGGCGTTCGTGGGCTTCTGTCTGTGTCAGTAATCCAGCGGCAACGTCCGAATCGATGGCCATTTGCCGACCGGGCATTCCATCCAAGGCAAATCGGGCCGCAACTTCGCTGACACGTGTGGCTCCCTTTGTGATGACAAGGAATTGGATCGTCAGCAGAATCGCGAACAAAATCAGTCCAACGACAAGCGTATCACCGGCGACAAAACCGCCGAAAGCTTCGATGACATTGCCGGCGGCCGAGGTTCCCTCGCTTCCACCACGAGTCAGAATCAGGCGAGTCGACGCAACATTCAGGACTAATCGAATTAGCGTCGTGCCTAAGAGCACGGCTGGGAAGACGCTGAACTCGACCGGCCTTCGGACGTAAATCGTTGTCAACAAGACGATTATGGCGGCGGTGATGTTGCAGGCCAGTAGCAAGTCCATCGCCACTGGTGGCAACGGCGCAATGATCACCAACACCGCGGCCACGATCAGTACCGGGAAGATTAGACCTCGATTTCGCGCGAAGACTCCGCGCCCATCGATTGCCGAATTCGGTGGCATCCATGCCTCCAAGAAGACGGTAAGTCCTTGTCACACAATTGCTTGGAGTGACTGGACTGGGTGAGATGAGGGGAGAGGATAAGAGAGTTGAAGGCATTTGTGAAAATGCCCTCGGAGAGGAATGCGGATTCTTAATAGATCTCTAATAACATGTCTAGATGGGTTCAGCAGTTATTGCCGCAACCTCTCGTATGACGGCTCTCCGAAGCCGAGTTCTTAGAACGGTGGATTCGAAGAATGGACGGCTGCTTGGAGGGCTCGCTGTCGCAAGTCGGCCCATTCGGCGGAGCCGTCGTTGGGGATGTGCTCGAGATTCACGCCGCGAGGGAAGAAGGGAAGGCGGCCAAGATACCAGTCCTCCCAATACTGTTGGCAGTGGGTGTAGTAAGTCGTCGAGCCGCTTGGCCAGCGGATGGCGACGAGCAGATCAGGATGCGGGTACGGTTTCGGTTTTGGATCACAGCGGTAAAGCTCGATGGCCTCATCATCCAACTCGATCCCTAATCCAGGGCCTTCGGGAATTGGGGCCAGACCGTTGATCACGGGTAACTCCGTCTTGATGCAGTCGCGTTCGAACAACTGATGGCAATTGACGGACGGCCAACGAGCGTGCTCAAGTACTGATCCCCAATGCAATGCGAAAGCCGCTGCGATCTTTGTTCCGACGATTTGGATGAAGAACGGCTTATTGAAAGCCCGACAAACGTGCGCGTCGGTCTGAACTTTGGTCGCGCCGCCAGTGACCACGAAGCCGTCGACCATTTCCTCGCGGATGCAAGTTTCCATGGATGGCTCACCGATGTGATTCGGTGTGTGCATCGAGATGGGAATCTCGGTATGTCTCCGCAGGTGTTGGTAGCCCGCGATGTCGTGGTGAGGCAGCGGGCTCTCGAACATGACCACGTTATGGAATTGCTCCATCTCCTTCATCAGCCGCGTCGAGTGAGCGGTGTCGATACCGAAGCCGTTGAAATCCATATCGACTTCGAAGTAGTCAGGCAAGGTTTCGCAAAGAGCCCGAGTTTGCTCGATCAAATCCCACCACGGACGGCCTTTGGATTTGAAGCTGGTGTAACCATTCTCGATGGCCAGCTTGCATTCGCTTATCCAGTCCTCTGCGGGCAAATCGATGTCCCACCAAGAAATGTGGCAACGCTCGCGAATTTGCCTTCCCAGCATTTGATGAAGCGGAGCGTCGGCAGCTTTCGCGGCGGCATCCATCAACGCGATTTGTAATCCCGCACCAAGAGCATCGTCCCACATGTTTTCGGCGGGGTGCTTGCCAACAACCTGATTGATGGCCGCTTCGGTGACGCGTTCTTCGCCCCACGTGTAATAGACCATCGTCTCGCCGAAGCCAACGACACCGGAATCGAGCGTCACTTTGCAGATCTCGAAGATCGTCCAGTGTGGAATCTCACGAACCATGTTCTTAGCGGGAACGGGGCGAAGTGGCAAATCAACCCAAATGGTTTCGACGTTCTTGACGTTGTGCGACATGATGGTTCTTTCGAATGAATAGGGAATGGAGACATCTTAGTTGGATTCCTTGCCATTCGGTAGGAAGTGCCGACTGGTCATTCTTGTGCCGGATGTCTTGATGTTTGACAGAGTAGAAGCTTCAGGTTAATCAAAGCTGGACGATTGGGTTGAAGCTTCTTAATGGTGGCACGTCCTGACGATGTTCTACCAATGATCACCGTCAAATCCGGGCTCCAGCGAAAATGGTGATTCCATTCATCTCGACGTGGATTATAAAGCGGAACACGTCGGCCGGATTCTGGATCAATCGAATCAGTGCTTACAAATTTGTGGCTGTTGCATCCTTGGCACGACATCGCCAAGTTCGACATGTCATCCGAGCCTCTTTTTGATTTTGGCTCGATGTGTTCAAGCGATGGAGAATCTGGGCAAAACTTCATTGGTGTCTGGCAGTATTCGCACTGATAATTGGCTCTTGCAAATACCGCATCGCGGATTTCTTGCGATGACCTAGATTCAGGCATCAAATTGACCAATTCCGAGTTCATCCATCATTTCGAGAATGTCAACTTCTTTCCTGTGAGCGAGTTCAGCGACGAACTTTAGCCTACGCACGTGCGCGCTCTCAACAAGCGACGCTAATTTCTTCAGTTCCTCGTGCGAAGTTGCGTCAAGCTGCTCGTTGCGACGCAACTCCTGTAGTTTGTGATAGCGTTCCCAGATGGGTTCCGGCAATCCACGAGTTGCTTGAAGTAACAAGTCTGTCTCAGTCATTTCAGCTAGCGGCACTTCGGCGACGGCGTCATCTAGCAAACTAATTGCCAACTCTTCGACGGATGTGTCTTGGTCGTCAGCTAAATCTTGCAGGCGTCGAGCCAAGTCTTCATTTAGGTTGATCAATACAGACATAAATATTCCCGCGAAGCCTGAGTGACACCCTTATAACTTGGCAAACGCTAATCGCGAGTCGATTTTAGCTTGTCGCAATGATTCGAACTAAGTTTGCTCAGCCAGTTCAGCGGGGCTTGAGACCGATTTCTCGACTTCGGTTAGCAGTTGGTCGAGACGGAATGGTTTGTAGAGCACTGACTTGAGGCCCATTTGTTTGGCTTTGACGATCGAGTGTGAAGGATCGTAGCCGAAGCCCGTCATCAGGATGACAGGTAAGTGCTCGTGGATTTCGCGTAGTTTTTCGAAACACTCGAAGCCGGTCATGTCGGGCAAGCGAATGTCGGCCAACACCGTGTCGTAGTGGAAGCTGCGAACCATTAAGAAGGCTTCTTCGCCGTTGTGAGCCGTCTCGACATCGCAGCCGAAACGCCCCAGCAACTCATGAGCGGCTCGGCGTACGGTTTCGTCGCTGTCCACGACCAAGATGCGTTTGTTTCGCATGCGTGGCCGAATTGGCGTCTCGGGAAGTGCCGCCGGTACCGACTTCGGCCTAATCGTTTCACCGACCTTCTGAATCAATTGCTTGATGTCCCGAGTGTGCTTCAGCACGTGTTGCAAGCGTTCGCAAACTTCGGGCTCGTGGCCAATGTAACGTTCCAGGATCCAGGCTGCATCATTCAAGATCTCGTCGACCGGTTCCGCGACCTCACGCATGATCCGGTCTGTACTCTCCGTTGCGGTTGTAACTTTCTCGGCAACCAGCAACTCAAGCGTATTCAATGCCACGGCAACTTCGCGGCTGAAGAGTTCCAGGAATTTCAGGTCGTTTTCCGAGAACGCACCGGGTTCAGTGCTCTCGACATTGAACGTCCCATTGATTTCGTCGTGCAAGATCAACGGCACTGTGAGCGAACTTCTCGCGCCCTTCGCACCGATCAAATACAGCGGGTCGTTCTGCGTGTCTTCGCAAAGATAGCTCTTGCCGGTGGCGGCGACGAAGCCGGTGACGCCGTTCGCGGATGGCTCGGCATACAAATCGCGATCGGACGCGATTTTCTCCATGCCGTCAGTCAGCAGAAGTTCGAGCCTTTTGGTCTTTCTGTCGAGCAACCGAATCTCGACTGTCTCAAAACCAAGCAAGTCCTTCGAGAAATGAATGATCTTTGATTTCAGCAGATCAACACGATCCTCGATCGTCATCTCCAGGATTTCTTGGGGGGACAAGTCGCCCAGTTGCATCCCGGCTTGATAGATCGCGTCGAGCTTTTGTTGTTCGAGCACTTCGGTCGACACGTCCCGCACCATCACGACCAGTGACGAAGGCAACTCGTCATGGTGTTCGTAAACGGGGGTCGTGTAGAGTTCGTAGTACTTGTCGTTGGCCCGCAGCGTGCTATGCGCGGCTTCGCCGGAGCCTAACGCTGTGTGGAACGGACAGAAGTCGGGACCGAGAATCTCTGGCGAGTTGAACGCTTCGAAGAAGTCCATCCCGACGAAGTCGTCGTCTTCGCGGCCGGCCAGGTGTTTCAGCTTGGAATTACACCATTGAATTTGCAGCTCATAATCGAGCAGGGCGAGGCCGTCATGGATTTGCTCGAGCAAACCGCCAGCCTCAAGCAGAATGCTGGCCGACGAGATGTGGTGGCCCAACAAAAAAAGCCCCGCGAAATCATCTTCTCGCAAGAGCTCTAAACCTGATTCTAGAGTTTCGGACAGGACTACGTCGAATCGCTCTTTTAGCTTTTCGACGGTAGACTGTTCTTGCTCGCTACCCCGGCAAAAAACGAGTACCCTTTGATGGCCAGCCACGTTTGCAACGCTCCGAAACGGTTACCAGACTCTCAAATTATACGGGCCAAACACAACACCGGCAACCCACCACGATTGGCCTGTTTTCTGTGATCGGTTGCTTGCATCCTTGGTATTGAAGCGGATTTGTGACATTCTTCAACTTTTTCCGCGGCACTCAAAACTTCACAAGTAGCTACTTATCTGTCGACACCAGTGACGCGCGATTCACTCAGAATTAATAGTATCAACAACTATTTAATCGAGAAGCACATCGGAGACAACATGAGAAACCAACTGGCATTGATTGGCATCAGCATCGCCTTAATCGTTACGCAGACATCCACTTCGGCGTTGGGGCAATTCAACTACGACGAAGCCAAGGTCCCCAAATTCGAACTCCCTAAGCTGCTAGTCAGTGCATCGGGCAAGAAAATCGCGACCGCTGCGGATTGGAAGAAAGTACGACGCCCCGAGATCTTCAAGTTGTTCCAGGACGAGATGTACGGAGCCGCCCCCGGTCGACCTGAGGGAATGACCTTCAAGGTATTCGAATCGAGCGACAAAGCTCTTGGTGGCAAGGCAACTCGCAAGCAGGTGAGAGTGCAGTTCGTTAAGGATAACGAAGACGCTTGGATGGATATCCTCATCTACACGCCCAACAAAGTGAAAGGTGCAGTCCCGGGGTTTCTTGGCCTGAACTTTAACGGCAACCACTCGGTTGTGAATGACCCCGCGATCCCAGTGACGCCGCGTTGGGTTCGCTCGAATGGCAAGGGCGTCGTCAAAAACAAGGCCTCGGAAGCGGGACGTGGCGGCAATGCCAGCCGCTGGGCAATCGACTCGATTCTGGATGCTGGTTACGCACTGATCACGGTTTACTGCGGAGATTTGGACGAAGATTACAAAGGCAATTTTCAAAACGGCGTGCAACCGTTGTTCTATAAGAAAGGCCAAACGGAACCATCACCAAGCCAGTGGGGAACGATCAGCGTCTGGGCTTGGGGGCTGAGCCGAACGATGGACTACCTTGAAACCGACGATGACATCGATCACAAGAAGATCGCGGTGATGGGCCATTCGCGTTTGGGGAAAACTGCACTTTGGGCAGGTGCCAGTGACGAGCGATTCGCGATTGTCATCAGCAACAACAGCGGCTGCGGTGGAGCAGCCTTGAGTCGTCGCGAGTTCGGCGAGACAGTCCGCCGGATCAACACCAGCTTCCCTCACTGGTTCTGTGGCAACTTCAAGAAGTACAACGATAACGTCAACGCCTTGCCCATCGACCAGCACATGCTCGTAGCACTGATCGCGCCACGACCCGCCTACATCGCCAGCGCGGTCGAAGATCGCTGGGCCGATCCTCGAGGCGAATTCCTTTCAGCCAAGCACGCAGAGCCCGTTTACGCTTTGTTTGAAGACGGAGCTACCGGTGTCGGTGCCAAGAAGTGGCCGGGCGTCGACAAGCCAGTCTCAGGCATCATGGGTTACCACATCCGCACTGGAGCGCACGACGTCACAGAGTACGATTGGCAGCAGTACATTCACTTTGCGAATCGGCATTTTGGTCGATAGCGATTGACGCTGTCTGTTCGAGAGTTATCTACCAATCAAGTTGGCGGCAGCTTCGTCAGCCTCGGCTTTCTTCAATTCGCCGAGTTCTCGCCAGTAGCTCGCTTGTGTGCGTAATGAGAATTGCTTATTCGATGGAATCTCAGCCTTTTCCAATGATTCCGTGATTTGTTCGATCAATTTGTCAATCTGCGCTCTTACCGCCTTTACGACTTTGTCGAAATCCGGATTTTGAGCATCTTTGAGACGTCGGTGTGTCCCGCTTTCGCTGCTTTCATCAGGGCTGTTTCACCAGTCATGTCTTGGTGGTTGACCTTGATGTCGAAGGTCATGCGTTTCAACATCTCTGGCGTAAACTTGGCAAAGATCTCGCGGTCAAGTCGGCTTAGCTTCGAACTGAGCAACGGCATTCTGCCAAGCTCGATCAGGACTTCGGCGGCTTCCGTCTTTCCGTTTTCCGCTGCCATGATTAACGGCGTGTGCCCAGCCTGGTTCGTCGCGCTCTCTGTCGCTCCACTCATGATTAGCAAAAGCATTACCCGAGCGTGCCCGGCTTTTGCGGCCAGCATCAACGGCGTCATTTCTTGAGCATCTCGCTGATCCACTTTCGCGTCTTGCGCTATGAGTCGCCGCACTTTAGCTAAATCGCCGGTGCTCGCCGCGAAGTGCAAAGGATTGCGTCAGGCTCGAATGGGTTTTGATTCGAGGACAAATCGGCCCTGATCGGAAACTCCACGTCGGCTGCGTTTCCGTCAAAACCGGGCTCGACTTGGTTGGTGAATTCAGGGATAGGTTCATCGCTGACACTGTCAAAGTTGATAGCTTCGGCAGGATCCCCTCCCTCAGCGACGTCGGCGTCGGCCACTGCCGTCTCGTCCTCTATGAATGAGTCCATTGATCCAGCTGGTCCCATCGATTCGGCATTCCCTATCGATGGATCGTCGACTGTGACGAAACTCGGAGTTTTGTGTTCCTGGTTTACGACCAGCACTAACAAAACAAAGCTGGCAATGCTCATGGCCAAAGGCGACGAGAATCGTGTTGGCCGCTTTCCTTGCATTTTGGCGCGAGCTTTGACCGATTCCCACAGTCCAAGGTAGACCAAGTGTCCTCCAATCAGGACCAGCCAAGCCGTCGAGAGTAGACTGACACGAGTAACCGCGCCGACACCTTGTTCAACGTGCCTTTCAAACCAAGGTTGCGGCCAACCGGCAACAAATCGTCCTTCATACGCCTGAGAAGAATGCACGCCAATGCGTCTCCAAGTGTCATTCGACCCGAAGAACAGGCCACAGCAAACGAGGAAGATTACAATCATGACCGTTTGTGCCATGCCCGCAGAAAACCGAGTTCGTCGCGCCCACCATCGATCCCACGAATTCGTTGGCACAGTGGAATGAACTACTGGCGATGTGACGTTGTGTTGAGATATCGACTTGACGTCGCTGGCTTGTTGGTAACGACGTTCGGGATCGCGCGCCATCGAGCGCAAGACTATGTCATCGAGGCGAACATCGATTGCCACTTTTTTCGATGGCGGCTCGAAATGGCCAGCAGGAATTTGTCCTGTCAGCATCTCATAGAAGACAACGCCGAGAGAAAAGATGTCGGCGCGATGATCGACTCGATGCGAGCCCTCCATCTGTTCGGGAGCCATATAGCGAGGCGTCCCCATGACTTGGTTCGTGCCGGTCAATGTGAACACGTCTTCTAAGTTTTCGATCAGCTTCGCCAAACCAAAGTCAGCAATCTTCAATTGCCTGCTGCGGCCGACAAGAATGTTTTCCGGCTTGATGTCGCGATGAACGACACCTTCGTCATAAGCATATTGCAATGCTTCGCAGATCTTCGGCACAAGCAGCATGGCTTGCTCAGCAGCGAGTTCCTTGGGCTCGATCAATTGACGAAGATTTGCTCCACGCACATGTTCCATGACGAAGAAGTACAAGGTGGACTTGGTCTCACCGGATACCTCAAGTTCAACCTCGCCGAAATCGTGTACGGATACAATGTTCGGATGGTCCAAGCGGGCTAGCGTGCGAGCCTCTCGAGTGAAGCGTTCCGCGAACGACGCATCAGTGGCTGCCTCGGGACGAATCACCTTAAATGCGACCAGCCTGTCTAGCTTGATTTGACGCGCTTTGTAAACGGCTCCCATACCGCCATGGCCGATGGCCTCGATGATCTCCAATTTGAGGAAACAGGGGCCGTAGCTCTTCTGGGGACGGCGGAACGAATGAGGAAGCAATCGATTGAGTGACCGAGATCTGAGAGTCCGCGGCATTCATGGACTCGTAGCTTTCAAGTCCCAGTTGCATCAGGCAGGCGGGACAAGGTTGGTCCGGCGCATTGGCCTCCAGGTCGGTTCCACAGCGGGGGCAAGTTCGCGGTTCGGATTTCGACATTTTCCTGCTCCTCACATTCCCGACATCGCGTCAACCGCCCAACACTCCTCGGTCAGATTGCCACGACACAGATGCTTCTCTGCATTGTTCTCTAACTAATGCAGGAGAATCGAGAAAAGGTTGCTAGAAAATCCCAGAATTTGTGAGAAAGCCAGAAGGCCGTTTTCCTCGTCTTCGGGGCTCAATCGCAATTACGCGGCTTCTTAGATGACTCATTTGACCTATCTTGGCGCGTTACGACCGGTACGATCGGTATATTTTCACTGACCGGAACGGTTTTGCTCGAATTGCGTGACTGTCACAACCGATACCACTGGTACATGCCGTACCTGCGCGGTTTCCCGGCGCAACCTTCGGTTGTTTGTTCGAGACCGTTTCGACGCTTTTCGGCGCCGTAAACAAACGCGGAGCGTGTGAGGTCTCGGTGTGTTACTACTGATTCCAACGTGTACCAGTGATGGAACTCGGACATGGTCAAGACAGTCAACTTTAATCTCATCCGACTGGCTCTGCGGTGGAGCATGCTGGGGCTTTTTGCCTTTGCGTTGCTCGTTGGCCGACAAGCCCTTGCCCAAGTTGGCCCCAATGGCTTTCCGCCCCAAATGGCACCACCTGGGATGGCGCCACCTGGGATGGCGCCACCTGCGATGGCACCACCAGGTATTCAGCCCGCTGGCTATTCGATGGGGCACCCTGCGAACACGCAAATGTCGCATCAAGGGCTCTGGTACCACGACTATGAAACTCCGATGTACGGGTCGTTTCAGTACGAGGACAACATCCGAGAGGAGCGACTTCCGGATGATCGAGGCTTTCTCTACGGCGAGTCGCCGATTGACCAGTTCATCAAGAATGTGGCGAAAAGCACATGGGTTCGCGTTGAGTATATGAACTACCGTTTCGAGAACCCCGGTAGCGCACTGCTGGGAACCGATGTTCTGGGCATCGTGAATCCTCGGGACGAGTTTCCCGTAACGGTTAGCAATCAAAACTTCGGTAACGCTCGTGTCGCTGACCTCGGCGCCATCAGTTTACGTGACAACAACGGTGTTCGAACAACGATCGGAATCCCAATTGGGAAAACGGTCTTGGAAGCTAACATCATGTCGTTTGAAGAATCGAGCGATCACTTCGTGGAAGACGAGTTAGGTGTTCGAATGAACCCACCCGGTGTTCCACCATCTGTCGTTCCGATCCCTCCGCTGTTCATTGCAACGAGCACGAAGTTAAACGGGGAACCGGCCAACAACTTGTTCTTGTACGACAATCGATTTGAGGCTCGCTACAGCACGGACTTCTGGGGAGTGGAAGCGAATCTTGTCATCGACACTTCGATCGCGAATCAGAATTTGAAGCTGCGTCCGATCGTCGGTTTCCGCTACATGGAATTGACCGAGCGTCTGACTCAGTTGGGCGTCTTCGATCAACAAGGCGGATTAGATCCGCCGTTGAACAGTATCATCGACTCGGAAGTCGACAACCGCATCTATGCACCACAGGTTGGTTTGCGGTTCGAAGGTAGCGTAAGTCGAGTGAGCTTCGGCCTCGAACCGAAAGTCGGAATGGGCGTCAACGTCTTCGATGCCAACGTCAATGTTATTCAGTTAAGAAGTCCTGCCGATCCGACAATCTTCTCAGAAGATGCGGACGAGAAGTTTAGCCCCTACGGAAACTTGACGGCTTACTTGCGTTGGCACTTGTCGCAAAACGTGTCCTTCTATCTTGGCTATGACTTCCTCTGGCTCGCTAAGGTGTCACGGCCATTCGCCAACATCAACTACAACGACAACGGCTCGCAGAACGACGCTGCCATCGTTGTTGATCCTGGCTTCGACAACATGACGATTCAAGGTGTCACGGTCGGTGCCGAGTTCCGTTTCCGTTAGGGCTTGATTGTTGCAGTGAAGCGACTCGATTGGAGCTTATCGGTAAGCCCATTCCGGAAACGCGGGTGCCGGTTTGCTCAAGGGGCCCGGCACGATCACGGGCAACTCGTTGCTGTCCGAGTCGTCGGCTTGTGGTGTGTCGTTTTTGGCTTGAATGTCTTCGAGCCTCAACACCAACTCATCAACGCGTGATTCGACTAATTCTGCGCGTTGTTCCAACTCTTCGAAGCTGGGAGTCTCTGGCTTAGCACTTCCGGCCGCTGTGTCTTCGTCGGCTAATTGCAAGTAATCCGGAAGCTGTCCTCGACTTGAAGCAACGCGAAATGGGGCAGACTTCTTTGTCGATGCAACTGGTCCTGCTGGAGCTGGCAGCTGCAAGGGGGATCGAACGAAGTCGGATTGGGCTGTGGCTGGTGGTGGAGTTGTCGGTTGGTCGGTTTGTTGAGTTCGCGGCTGAGCTGTCTGGCATCCGACAGCCATTAAACACAGTACCGCTGTCATAATTCGTCGCATGGGTGTCTATCCTGAGAGTTCACAATCACATTGGATTCTTCAGTACCAGTCAGGATTTCGGGCGGAAAATCCCTCGCTTGTGAGCGGATTGCTGCGGCGTCTCACGTCACTTTCAAACGCGAGAAGTGGAAGGACTGGATTATTCGGAGCAGCTGTTAGCAATTAGCTCCTATCAACATCAGTCCTCTTCTTCCATGAAGTAGTAGCACAGCACGTGTGTCATGATGAAGAAGCAATCTTCCAGACGCCCCATGTGGCTGGATGGGACCAGTAGTGGCAGGTTTGAGACTTCTGCCAAGCGGCCACCTTCGCCGGTTGTCAGCCCGACTGTTGTGCAGCCCACCTGGTTCGCGTACTCGACAGCCTGAATCACGTTGGGGCTGTTGCCGCTGCCGCTGATGGCGATCAAGAGGTCGCCTTCTTGGGCGTAATTCTTCAGTTGTTCGACGAAGACGGTCTCATAGCCTTCGTCATTCGCGTAGGCTGTGATGGTTGCGATGCTGTCGGTAAGTCCGATCATCTTGAAGCGAGTCTTCTTGCGCAGCGAGGCTCCTTTGACGATGTCGACGACCAGTTGAGATGCGATCGACGCACTGCCGCCATTCCCGCAGATGTAAATCATCTTTCCATTGTCACGCACCTCGCGCATTCGATCGATGGTTTCTGCAATCTTTGCGGAATCTAACTTGCTTAACAAACCCCCGAGATCAGCGAGATAGTTTTCGACGAAAGCTGCCGACATGTCTGTTCCGATTCCTGTAAGACCACGATTGGATGGGAAATCGCAGGTTAGAGACTTCGTTCGAGCGAGTCCAGCCAATGGGAATGTTGATTGGGCCAAATCTACCGACCCGCCGCTATTCAGATTGGCCGCTTGATTTCAAGACGGGGTCAGGGGAAACTAGAGTCGTTCAATCTATCGAAATCACAGCCTCGATTCCGCCAAGTTTCGGGCTTCGCCGTTTGATTCAATTGGGAGCAAGACATGTCTCAATCTGCTGAGCAAGTTCTTGATCAAGTGTATTTGGAAGTCCGCGCCAAGATCCTCGAAGTCGGTGCCAGCCTAGATCGTATCAGTCGATCGTCTGGGGATGTCGCCAGTGACGAACGTATTCAGAAGCTCTTGGCCGGTATCGAGGCCCTGGGCACAAGTGACGATAACCGCGCTGAACGCATTCAGTTGATCTTTAGCGATGATTACGTTGACGGCTGGAATCAATAACTCAAAGTCGCCACTCCGAGTGATGAGCCTTCCAGTTGAGCTTCATCGAAGCAGAAGAAAAGAGTGACCAACATGTATTTCATCGACCCTCACGTTCACATGATTTCTCGCGTGACCGACGACTACGAACGCATGGCTCGCATGGGTTGCGTGGCTGTCAGTGAGCCAGCCTTTTGGGCAGGCTTTGACCGAGGCAGCGTGGATGGTTTCCGCGACTATTTTCGTCAACTGACCGAGTTCGAGCCCACTCGCGCGGGTTGGTCTGGCGTGCAACACTTCACTTGGATGTGCATCAATGCCAAGGAAGCGGAAAACGTATCGTTGTCTCGCGAAGTGATCGCGATGATTCCCGAGTTCCTCGACAAAGCCAACGTGCTTGGCATCGGTGAAATCGGGCTCAACAAGAATACTCCTAACGAGTGTACGATCTTCCGGGAACACGTTGATCTGGCGATGAAGACGAACGAGTTGATCTTAATCCACACGCCTCACTTGCAGGACAAGTTCAAAGGCACGCGGATGATCGTCGACATGTTGCTGGAAGACACACGTGTTCAACCCGATCGCGTGTTGATCGACCATGTCGAAGAGCACACAGTACGAGTCGCCCGCGATCACGGCTTCTGGTGCGCGATGACTCTCTACCCCGTCACCAAGTGCACGCCCTCGCGAGCGGCCGACATCATCGAGACCTACGGCGATGACCGCATCATGGTCAACTCGGCCGGAGACTGGGGCCCCTCGAATCCCTGTGCTGTTCCCGACTTTATTCAGGAAATGCGTCGCCGAGGCCACTCGGAAGCTAAGATTAAGAAGATCGTCTACGAAAACCCCTTAGAGTTTTTCTCGAAGTCGTGCAATTTCAACTTTACACCGCCTGAGCAACAACGCTTAGATGGATAATGCGTGACGTTACGATCGAAAAGCAAATTCGCGTTATTTCCGAGCCCGAATTGCGCCATGTTGAACGGCAAACCGAATACGACCGCGTCATTCGGCCGAAAGACTCAAGGCAACGGGGTTAGACCATGCACGAAGACACCAGTATTCCCGACGAGCTTCCACCAAGTCCCATTTGGCGATTCACGAAATTGCTCTTGGTTAGCGGCGTGTTAAGCATCATCTTGCTTTGGGTGATTCTTCCACCGCGCGCCACTGTTGGCGGCCTCGAAGTTGGCTCGCCAGCGCCACACATCTATGCGATGGAGTGGGTGAACGATCCGCCACCAAAGCCAAACGAGTTAAAAGGCAAGATCATTGTCGTTAACGCGTGGGCAACTTGGTGTCACAATTGCATTCGCGAAATGCCTGAGTTAGTCGAGCTTGAAGAAAAGTATCGGGATCGAGACGTTCAGTTCATCGGTTTGACGAACGAGTCCGTTCAGAGCCAAGAAGAAATCGAACGCGTGCTTGGCAAATTCGGCGTCACATGGCCCAACGGCATCTCCGCCGTCGAGCCCCTCTACAATTTCAAAGCCGAATTGATTCCAGCCGTTTGGGTCATTGGTCCCGACGGGAAGGTCGTCTGGAACTACGATTCACCAGGAACACTGGACGACGCCATCGAAGACGCACTGGCGATGGTTGGCGAGTAGCTTTCGCTGATAGCCTGACCCTCTGAGTCGGGCTTCCGACGTTCTAAGCCACAGGGATTGCCCGACTCGGAGAGTCAGGCCACAAGATGGCTCGGCATCATCGCTCGATGATTTCGACGATCTTGTCTCGCATGACTTGCGCTTCGACATCGACACCGGTCCAATACTTGATGCTGATGACGCCTTGATTGACAAGCATCCCCAGCCCATCCAGGACCGTGCAGCCTCGCGATTCGGCATCTTTGATCAGGTTGGTTCTTAAGGGATTGGCGATGACATCGGCGACAACCATCGACGGTTGCAACGATTCGACGTTGACTGGGATCTGAGCATCGACGTCGGGAAACATGCCGATGGATGTTGCGTTGACGACAATGTCAGTGTCTGTCGGCACGTCATAGTCGCCTTCCCATAAGACTAAATCGGCGTTTACGGGCGTCTTTTCATTGAGCAATTCGACTAGCTCTTGGCCTCGCTCCTTAGATCTGTTGACGACTGTAAAGTGTGACGCACCCAATAAAGCGGTCTCGACCCCGATGGCTCGCGCCGCACCGCCAGCACCAAACATGACAACGCGTTTGTTTTTCGGGTCGACGACTTTCAACAGCGACTTGGTGAAGCCTTTGCCGTCGGTGTTCTCACCAATGTATTGTTCGTCACGGCGGACAGCACAATTGACGGCTCCCATAATGGCCGCCGACTCGCCAAGCCCATCGAGATGCTGAATGACTTCGACCTTGTGAGGCAGCGAGCAATTGAAGCCCGCGAATCGCAATGCCCGCGCTCCTCGAACAGCGTCGGCGAGATCCTCCGGCGCAACTTCAAAGTTGATGTAACGCCAATTCAAACCGTGGTGTTGGTAAGCCGCCTCGATCATGGCGACGGTGGGATTGTCGGCTGCGGGTCGAGCAAACGATCCAGTCAATTCGGCAAGAAAGTTCAGTGGTTCGGACATCGGAGTACCTCTTAAGATCAAGTCAGTCGAGACACACTGTCACGAATCTTTCACCGATAATCAACCATTGAGCTTGTGAGCCTTGAATCCACGCGGTAAATCTGAGAACACGTAGTACACGCTGTCATCGCAGCCAACGGTTCGCGTCCATTCCAGAATACGAAGAGTCACTTCATGCAAAAATCGTTCGACGAAAAGCTTCAAAAGATTCTTGCCAACCCCAATTGCAACGAGTTCATTATCGCCGATGCTAAAGACGGCGACATGGGCTTCGGCATCCCCGCGCCGGGGCCGAATTTTGCCAAAGACCGACATCGTTACAAAACGATCGAACAATATCGTCAAGCAATGCGGGACCTCGTCAATGAGGGCGACGTCGACATCATGCTGATGAGCGCCAGCACAAGCGAGCAGTTGACGATCAAAGAACGACTGTTTGAGGGCACGGCCGTAACGCCCGCCGTCCGGGCAAACGACACAACAGATATCTGGTGTGGCTTGAGTGGTGATTACAGCGGGCAACCTTCGTTACCTTTTCGAACAGCTACAATCGATCACATACAGACGGGCAAGTACCCAGGCAATCCTGATGAACCTCACATCGGTGCGAACTTGGGTTTGTACTCGATCACGTTTATGAATGATGCAGAGTTGGACCGAAGGTCACTGTCAGCGTATCGCGAGTTTCGCTTGGAAGCCGAGCAGAAGCAGTTTCGCCACTTCCTGGAAGTCTTCATCCCCGAGTCGTTTGGCGATCGAACGCCCAATGATGTACCAAGCTTCGTGAACGATTGCATCGCGCGATGCTTGGGAGGAGTCACCGAATCAGCGCGGCCGCTGTTTCTTAAGATTCCGTATATGGGAGCGGAAGCCATGCAAGCTCTGTGTCGATACGACCCCACGGTTGTCGTCGGTATTCTGGGAGGCTCGTCAGGGACGACCTGCGATGCGTTTCATTTGTTGGCAGAAGCAAAAAGTAATGGGGCTCGCGTCTCATTATTTGGTCGACGCATCAACAATGCCGATCACCAACTATCGTTTGTGAAATGGTTGCGAGCAGTCGCCGACGGCAAAGAGGCACCAGCATCAGCGGTGGAGAAATATCACGCGGACTTGGAAAGCTTCGAGATCAAGCCGCAACGGCCACTGGAAGAAGATATCAAGCTGACTCAATTCGATTGAGGCGATGGAGCAAAGATTAAGAGTTGACTGCTTCCAAACCTGCTGCAAGATTCATTCGAATCAGGTGAGGAACGCTGCGAGCCTCCATCTTTTTCATGATCTTTGCGCGATGTGCTTCAACAGTCTTGAAGCTCACATCCAGCTCATTAGCAATCTCTTTGCTCGACATGCCCTCGACGACAAGCTCCATCACTTCCAACTCGCGCCGCGTTAGTTGTTCAGCACGTTGAGCAAAGTGTTGTTTTTCCACGTGGTGTCGGTGTTGCTCGACATCGTCGTTGATTGCCTTTTGAACTTGATCCAAAAGGGTTTGGTCGCTGAAGGGCTTCTCGAAAAAGTCGAGTGCGCCGGCCTTCATTGCTCGAACAGCCATTGGAACATCACCAAAGGCAGTAATGACAATCACGGGGATATTGAGATTCCGCTCGCGCAATTGCTCTTGAAGCTCAAGCCCACTCATGCCTGGCATGCGGACATCTAAGACCACGCAACCGGGGATCTGTGGATCATAGTCATCAAAAAACTGATTCGCAGACTCGAACGTCACTGCATTGACACCAACCGACTCGATCAGAAAGTGCAACGACTTTCTAAAAGTTGGGTCGTCATCGACGATGAATACTGTCGGTTCAAAGCTGCTCACGCTCAACCACCTCAGTGCGTAAACTTGCTGGAGTGAGTAGCCGGTAGTTTCAGTGGTGCATGGAAAACACATCCCTTTGATGTGCTTTTTGCCCGCGCGTCCCAAGCCCGACGCGTTTAGAAAGTCACTCGGCTTCATGACCGAGAAAGAATTGCCGGTGAACCCCAGATTTCGTGCCACGTAGGAACCTTCTCGAAAAAGAAAATAAAACCCCTTACTTGTATTCCTTTCTCCGGATCGAATCCCGCATTTTTGCTCTGAGTTGGATCGGAATAACGGGGCTATCAATAAATGCATCCGGTATGTCACCATTCTGTACCAGTTCTCTGGCCTTACCCAAGATTGGTGGACAGTGAATCTCCTTATGTCATGATAGTCTGACAGGAGAGGAACTATGAGCAGGCGTCGAACTTTTTCTCGGGAA
>PBMZ01000174.1 GCA_002722955.1 Planctomycetaceae bacterium
CACGAGCCGTTGGAAGTACCACTTGATCGATGACAAGGTCAACGGAATCCACGGCCTGCTGAAAGGTGATGTCGACAAAGACGGTCAATTCGACCTCCTGGCCAACAGCGCGCAGCCGCTCGATCCGTATCCCGATTCGCTTGCATGGCTCAAACCGCCGCAGAATCCACGCAAGGCAGATCGCTGGCATCGATATATTTTTGCGAACAAGGACGCTCCTGGCCTAAGCCACTATTTGGGCTTTGGTGATGTCAACGGAGACGGTCGTCCTGACGCTTCGAGTGCCGCCAAAGGCGGACCGCAGGCCATCCCCGGTACAGGTGAGTGGTTCGCTTGGTGGGAGGCTCCTGCCGATCCTCGCAAACCGTGGGAAAAACATCTGCTTGCCGACAAACAACCTGGTGCCACCAACATTATGCCAGCCGACGTCAATGGCGACGGCAAGGTCGACTTCATCGCGTCACGAGGGCACGGGCGCGGAGTCATTTGGTTCGAGAATCCTAATTGGAAGATTCACGCCATTCACAAAACGCTGAAGGAGCCGCATTGTTTGACAGTGACCGACATGGATGGAGACGGCGACATCGACGCGGCAACATGTGCTTACGGCGACGAGATCTGTGCCTGGTTCGAGAATGATGGCAAGGGCCAATTCAAGACGCACATTGTGGGTACAGAACAACAAGCGTATGACATCCGTTCCGTCGACATGGACAAGGATGGCGATCTGGATCTTCTCGTCGCGGGACGAGGCACGAAGAATGTTGTCTGGTACGAAAGTCCAATTAAGTAAACTCATTTATTTAGAATGTCCAATGTCGAACAAGGAATATCCAAGGCGGAAGTAAGAACGCGAAAGCAGCTTTACTTCGACTTTGGATATTCCTTGCTGGATATTGGACATTCAGCTTTTAGGCCACAATTTTAGTGCCCCATGAAGAATCTACGAACATTCTTGATATTCGCAGCTCTTGCATCTTGCTCACACGTCGTCGCGCAGGATATGCCGTTGACCCAGGTGCTAATCGACGGAGAAGACTGGGAAGTCCTCAGCATTGGCCATCGGTTTACGGAAGGACCTGCCGTTGACAAAGACGGAAATGTCTTCTTCACCGACATTCCGAACGACCAAATCTTCAAGATTGATACAAAGGGCAAGGTCTCATTGTTCGTGACGAAGTCGGGCAGAACGAACGGCCTGATGATCGGCCCGGATGGACGGCTTTACGGTTGTCGAAATGGCGACAAGAAAATCGTCGCCTACTCGATGAACGGTGAGTTCGAAACGATAGCCGATGGAGTTACTTGCAATGACTTGGTAGTGAATTCCAGCGGCGGCATCTACTTCACGGACCCGCCTGAGGGCAAGGTTCACTACATCACACCCGATGGTAAACGGCGAGTCGTCGCATCCGATATGAAGCCCAATGGCGTCATCCTTTGGGCTAACGAAGGAACGCTGGTTGTTACCGACGCTGTCTTGCCCCACCTCTGGACTTTTCGTGTCGAGGCAGATGGCAGCCTAAGCCACAAAGAACGGTACTACATGCCCTTGCAGTTGACGACATCCTCGAAGCGGCCAGGCTCGGATGGGATGACGATCGACAATGCTGGTCGGCTGTACGTGACGACTCGTGCAGGCTTGCAAATGTTCGATCCTACGGGACGCATGGGCGGAGTCATTGCAAAGCCACAGCCGACATCGCTCTCGAACGTCTGCTTCGGCGGTCCCGGCTTGCGATACCTTTACGTGACGGCACGCGACAAAGTTTACCGGCGATACGTCAAGCCGACAGGCGTTCCTTACTTTCTGCGTGCTCAAACGAAGGCGAAGTAGCATCTCGGAATGAACACGCGGAGCGGACATGTCGCTTAGAGTCACGAATCTGCGGCTTCCGGTCGAGGTGCCCGAGGCTGACCTGCCAGAACACATTGCCGATCGGCTCTGCGTCGCTGTCGACGAAGTGACCAGCTGGAGGATCCTGCGCAAAAGTCTCGACGCACGTCAGCGAACTTCTCTGCAATTTGTTTACACCGTGCAAGTCGACTTGCCAAGCGAAACCGAAGCCTGGCTCAGCAAGCAATCGATTCGTGAAGTCGACGCCTTCCAACATCGCAGCTTCGAAGATCCCGCGGCGGGCAGTCAAGCACTCGAAGATCGCCCCGTCATTGTCGGTTCTGGCCCAGCGGGAATTCTGGCGGCGCACTATCTCGCCCTCAGAGGATACCGGCCGTTGGTACTCGAAAGAGGCGCGGCGGTTAAGGAACGCGTTCCAGCAATCCGTCGTTTCAATTCAGGACAGGCCTTCGAGCAAGAAAACAACTATCTGTTTGGAGAAGGCGGCGCCGGAACATTCAGTGACGGAAAATTAACTTGCCGCTTGTCCGGGCCGGATATCGACTGGGTTCTGGAACAATTTGTGGAATGTGGCGGAAAGCCATCAATCATCTACGAGAATCGACCGCATCTTGGAAGCAATCGATTGCCGATGCTGGTCCGAAATTTCCGTAGAAAGATCGAAGCTTTGGGTGGTGAATATCGCTTTCAATGTCGCTTCGAGGGCCTCGATGTTGTCGATGGCAAGATTCGCGGCATCGACACATCCAGTGGTTACATATCGGCCTCACAAGTTGTCCTAGGTATTGGACACAGCGCACGAGACACGTATGAGCGGCTTTACGAAAGCGGCGTGCCGATGGAGGCTAAGGCGTTTCAACTCGGCCTGCGAATCGAACAACCCCAAGACGCGATCAACACACAGAAGTACGGCCGACCCGAATACCTGCACATTCTGGGAGCCGCGGACTATACGTTGCAAGCGAAAGCCCAACGCGACGTTTATACCTTCTGTATGTGCGCGGGTGGACATATTATTCCAAGCATTTCTGAACCCGGAATGTTTTGCACAAACGGCATGAGCAACTCGCGACACGACACGCCGTTTGCCAACAGTGGTTTGATGGTGACTTTGCAGCCAAGCGATTTTGATAGCGATCATGCATTGGCGGGAGTTGAGTTGCAGCGGCAGTTTGAAGCGGTCGCGTACAAAATGGGCCGGGGTGAGTATTTCTCGCCAATTCAACTGGCGACGGACTTCATGGCTAATCGCTCTCAATCCTCATCATCGACCATGGTTTGCTCGTACAAACGAGGAGTTGTCGAAGGCGACTTATCGCGTGTTTTGCCACAGCTCGTGCTGCGATCGTTGCAGCAAGGTTTGCCCATTCTTGATCGCAAATGGAACGGCAACTTCATGAAGGACGCAACTTTGGTTGGTCCCGAGATGCGTGGAAGCTCGCCAGTTCGAATCATTCGTGACCGCGAATCCATGCAAAGCCCAGGATTTGATGGTCTGTATCCGGTGGGCGAGGGTGCTGGTTTCGCGGGTGGAATCATCAGCGCGGCCGTTGACGGACTAATAGCAGCGAAGAAAATCGTTGAAACCTTCGCACCGTTGAACACCTAATTCGCCATCAATCTTAAAGTAGCCATCACTTTCCAAGTGATGAGCCTACAACAAAACATCGACTCATGCTGAATCACAACATCGTTTAACCCGCAGCCGAAGGCGAGGAGAAACGCGTGTCACGAGTTGTTGACACCAATCCGTGAAGCTCATCACTCGGAGAGTGATGGCTACTTTGTCAGAAAGAACACAAATGCCACTCGATCCTGAAGCCATCGACTTTCTCGAGCAGCTCAAAAACAGCAACATGCCGAGCCTCGATCAGCTCACGCCCGAGGAAGCCCGCAAATTCGTACTTCCCTGTCGCGGCGAGTTGCCCGAAGTCGGACGGACAGAAGACCGCTCGATTGAAGGGCCTCATGGTGAGTTCTCTGTGCGAGTTTATTGGCCCAAGTCCAACGACGAAAACGAAACCTTTCCAGCCTTTGTCTACATTCACGGTGGCGGTTGGGTCATCGGAAATGTCGAAGGATACGATGGGCTTTGCCGATTGATTTGCCGCGAAACTCGGTGTGTGGTCGTTTCTGTCGAGTATCATTTGGCGCCGGAATATCGGTTTCCGGTGGCTCCGGAAGACTGCTACACCGCTGTTTCCTGGGTTGTCGAGAACGCGGCCGATTTGAACGTCAGGGACTCCCAGATCGCCGTCGGTGGAGACAGTGCTGGCGGAAATCTGACAGCTGCCGTCACCTTGATGGCAAAGGATCGCGGCGGTCCGGATATTTGCTACCAAGTGTTGGTCTATCCAATCACTGATTATTCCGTCGACACGGACTCGTACCGTCGAAACGGCGAGGGTTACTTTTTGACAACGGACGTCATGCAGTGGTTTTGGGAACAGTATCTTGAGGGTGAATCACAAGCCTACGAACCTATCGCGTCGCCGCTTCGTACTGCGGACCTAAGTGGACTTCCGCCAGCCATGGTCTTAACGGCCGAGTACGACCCACTGCGCGACGAAGGCATTGCTTATGGCAAACGACTCGAAGAAGCGGGAGTCGCGGTCAGCTATGTTGAAGAGCTTGGCATGATCCATGGATACCTTCGCCGCATTGACGTTTTTCAACGAGCAACCGAATCTGCCATGAAGATCGCTGAACGGCTGCGTGCCGCTTTCGAATGACATAGGTCGCGATTGGAATGTTTGTTATGCTGGGAGAGTAACTTTCCATGCGTTCGTTCCGGTGAGAATCCTGATGTCTCGGCAGAATCTGATTCGATTTAGCTTGCTGGCGTGCCTTATCTCGATGCAAGCCAACACCGTGGTAGCAGAGGAATTGAAGGCCACATTGCGACGTCCGGTAGCGTTGTTAGCTGGCCGAGGTGACACACTGATCGTCGCGAACCAGCGAAGCGGAAGTCTCTCCATTGTCGATCTCAAAACTCGCCGTGTTGTGGACGAGCACTTTGTCGCTGCTAGCATCGCTGATGCCGCGGCGCTACCTGTTGGTACAACAGTCGTCGTGCTGGACGATCAAGAGAATAGCGTAAAGCAAGTCACTCTCAGTCCTGGCCGCGCCCAAGTGACAACGCTGATGAAGTTGAAAGGGCAGCCAACGAAACTTGCCGTGGACATTGAAAATCGTCGCCTGCTCTTCACGCAGAAGTGGCAGCACACGGTTCGTGCTCTTCAGTTTAATCGGGATTGGCAACAAGTTCTCGCCGTTCAGGACGTCGAGCTTTCGTTTGCACCAAGAGATATTCTGCTCTTGCCCAATCTCAAGCAATTGGTTGTGGCAGCCGCGTTCGGAGGGCGTCTGGGACTGTTGGATGCCGCCAGCTTGAAGATCATCTCCCAGCGAGAGATCGATGGTCACAACATTCGTGGGTTGGCCGTAGCCCCGGATGGCAAAAGGTTCCATGTGACCCACCAACAATTCGTCCCAGACACGCTCGCAGACTACGAGGAACTGCACTGGGGACGCATGATGTCAAACGCGATCCAGACGTTCGATATCGGTGACCTGACAAAGCCCGGTTCGAATTTGTTGACAGGCTTCCTTGATGAATACGGCGGCATTGGCGGCGCGATGGCAGATCCGTCCGGCGTTGTAACAGGGCCCGACCGATTGAGCGCTGTCGCCTTTGCCGGTGTTGGTGAAGTCGCCGTGAGACAAAGGGGTACCGACCGACGGATTCGAGTTCAAGCTGGTCCCGATGCAATGCTGGCACAAGGAACGTCGCTTTACGTCGCCAATCGTTTTGCTGATTCCATCTCCGAGATCGACCTAAGCCAAGGGAAGGTGACCAACACGATTTCACTTGGTCCGACACCGGCGATGAATGCTGTCGATCGAGGTGAAAAACTGTTCTTCGATGCCCGATTGTCTCACGATGGTTGGTTAAGTTGCCACAGCTGCCACACGGATGGACACAGCGCCGGGCTGCTTGTCGATACGCTTGGTGACGGTGATTACGGTGCCCCGAAACGGATTCCATCACTGTTAGGGACACGGGACACGGCCCCTTGGGGATGGACAGGGAAGTCGACATCCCTCGAGCAACAGATTCGCAAGTCTGTGACAACAACCATGCACGGCGACCCGCTCTCGCAGCAGCAGGTCGACGATTTGGTTGCGTACTTAAAGAGTTTGAAGTCTCCGCCTGCTCGCAACTCTGCCAGCACGTCGGCGAAGCAAGGACAACAAGTGTTTCAGCGCAATCGCTGTTCGAGTTGCCATTCGGGCAAGACTTTCACGAGCGATGGTGTCTATGACGTCGGTCTTAGCGATGAACGCGACCGGCGGTCATTCAACCCGCCATCATTGCTTGGAGTCTCTCATCGGCCTCAGCTGTTTCATGACGCTCGCGCAAAATCGCTGCGTGCTGTCATCAACCAGTTCCAGCACCAACTGAAGCGGCCGCTCAGCGAGCAAGACTCGAAGGCACTGCTGGCCTACCTGAAAAGCCTTTGATCCACGCTTTGCATCCTCAACCCAAATGCCGGCGTTGGCGCTTGCTGGCTTTAGAGTCTCCCACCGCGATCGACTCGCGCGAACCATGTTCCTGTGGCGATGAAGCGAGCCAGCGTCGTAAGAAGGCTGGTTTGTCTTTGCGGCCAGCTCGTTGGTAGTCTCGTAAGAGTATCTCTGCGACTTCTGATTGGTCGTGTTGAAGTTCGTTTGCGAGAAACTCGAACATCGCTTCCGTTAAGCGAATCAGAGATAAGCTGTGGCTTTGTCCCTCACGAGCAAACAACCAAGCCACAAACTCCGAAAACCCATCGAATGGCGTCACGTCGCCGTGCCAGAGCAGGGGAGTGGTTTCGACGAAGTTGCCGCTGTTGGCAATCAGATCCCAAAAGCGGGCGAATCGTCGCAGCTTAGCGATTGTTGCGGCGTCCAAAAGTCGGTTCTGTAGGATCTCGAAAGGCGCGTTGGGGCTATACACCATTTGCCACTCGTCGTCGTGGCGGATGATCGGGGTGCCTCGCAGTCTTTTCAGTATCCCGACTTGGATTTCTTGCGGCCGCCTTTCTACTAGGCGATTGAAACCGGCCGCGAAACTTTCGAGTGATTCTCCTGGCAGGCCAACGATCAAATCGGCGTGGATGTGGACACCAGTTTGTTCTCGGAGGAAGGCCAAGTTGTCAGCTAGCTTTTCGTTGTCTTGACGACGGCTGATGAACTCGGACACGTCGTCGTTAAATGTTTGCACGCCGACCTCGAATTGCAGCGTTCCATCAGGAAACTGCGCGATGACATCACGGAGCGACTCCGGCAAGCGATCCGGAATCATTTCGAAATGCAAAAATAGTCCAGGCTCATATCGATCCAAGAAGAATTGCAGGATCGATTGGCTGACTCGAAGGTTCAGGTTGAATGTTCGATCAACAAACTTGAAGCTTCGAGCACCACGATCCAGGAGCGTTTGCATGGCCTCGAGGAATGGGTCGAGCGGCACTTGGCGGACGGGAATTTCGAGAGCGGACAGGCAAAATTCGCATGTGTAAGGACAGCCACGCGACACCTCGACATAAATCACTCGTTCTCTGATGTCTCTCTCTGTGTACAAGTCGTAGGGCAGACAAACCTCATCCATTGATGGGACGGGGCTGTGAATCACTCTGTCCTCGATGTGTTCTTCGTCGAGGAGCTGCTGGCAGACTTTCGGTAGTGTGAGATCGGCTTCGCCAGTGATGATGAAGTCGCCAAGTTCACAGATTCGCTGTGTCTCTGTTTCGTAGCTGACCTCGGGACCACCAAGGATAATGGGTATGTCGTGCCGGACAGCCTTTAGGTCAGCTACAATTCGAGTCGTCTGTTCGACGTTCCAGATGTAGACGCCAAACCCGACGATGGATGGACTGCCTTGGAGTATTTTGTCAAGGATATCAGTGGATCGCTCGTTGATGCCGAACTCGATCATTCGTGCGCGATCGGCGAGATCGCCCATGTTCGCCATCAAGTAACGCAACCCAAATGACGAGTGGGGATATTTTGCGTTCAGTGTGCACAGAAGGATGTCGGCCACAGTTTCGAGCAGTAGGAAGAGCGGAAATTTGTGTTAGCGAACTCTATCTCATTCAAGCCATTCCGCTAGCTGACGTCAATTGCATGCGGCGCAAGTGCCGAATTCCTGAACCGTCCCGTGTTCGCAGACCGTTGGAGTACAGCTTTACGCGCATCCGCGGACCGCAGATTATATTGGGGCGCTAAAGTCTGTACTCCAGCGTCCAGCGTCTAGAATAGACACGCGGCCGGGGCGCCGAATTGTCTTCGCATGGTGACTTGGTTTCCCGCGTCGTTGTATTCGACCGAAGACATATGGTGCCGCATCATCATCAAGCCTCGGCCACCGGGTTTCGAGATGTTTTCGGGCGCCGTTGGATCGGCAACGTCCGTCTTTGCGAAGCCCCCTCCTTCATCCTCGATCTCGACGCAAATACCGTTTTCCGCCACGTGGCAACCGACACGCACCATCTTCGCGGGATCACACCCGTTGCCATGTCGAATCGCATTGATGACGGCCACGTGCACGCCAAGCCGAATGGCGGCTGCTTCGGCTAAGTCGCATCCATAGCGACTTGCGACGGATACGATTCGTTCGACGACCTCTTGGCCAAGTCGTGTGATGCTTGGGAATTGAAACTCAAGGACGTTGTCGCCTCGACATGTTTCGTATGCGTATTGAATCATTTTCATCTCCCAACCGTTGTAGTGGTCAATCAGGTTGCTGTTGTCATGACGATTGTTCGTCTTTTGACACTCCTACTGTATTCCTGCAGAGCGCGGTGAGAAGAGCAAAATGACGATTCTTCGGGTGTTTCTGAGTGCTCCGCCTCCGAAAAGTCTTCTTGTTTCTGTTGGCTAAAGTTTCTTGATTTGTGAAGCCAAGACGCTGGTGCGAATTCCCCAAGTTCTGACACCGAAAAGCGGCCTTTGAAGCACGAAAACATTTCTTGATCGATATCGTCCGCCTGATCAATGTCGTTTCACTGTGTTGCCCAGAATGCGGTCTAGACATTGGGCAGAGCGACCGCTCAAACTGGAAGTGTCCTTTTCCAAGGCGGGCGATGAGATGGCTCTGTTGAATCCAATTGCTATGAACCTGCGGCTGAAGGCTGACTGCTTGCTGTTCGATGGCCTGATCGACATGGAAATCGAGCAGATTTTGAATCTGTGTGATCAGCGATTCTTTTCTAAAGGGCGCACTGTTCTGCGCGAGGGTTTAGTTGATCAAAGCTTGTGGTGTGTTCTGAGCGGCCGCTGTGTCGTGGTAAGAACAGTTCAAGGTGGCGTCGAACATCAATTCGCCACGCTCGGCCCCGGTGATGTCTTCGGTGAGGTCTCGTTCTTCTCCCGCTCCGGCCACTCGGCCACGGTGCGGACCTTAGAAGACGTCGAGCTGATTCAGCTTCGACGAGAGCGATTTGACGAACTCTCGCCGTACGGGTCGTTGGCACAAAAGCTTGCTCAGAACGTTTCAACAATCACTGCGCGAAAGTTTCGACGGCTCGAGAACTACACATTGCGGCTACTTGATCGACCGAGCGTTGAAGGGGAAGAGACTATCGAGCCGAAAGCTCCAATTCCACTGGCTCTGTATCGACCAAGTGGATTCGTGGTTTGTGGTTCGGAAGCGTCACACTCTGAGCAGAGTCGCTGGAGCCCTTGGGGGCTTGTGACGTGGTCGGCGTTGATTGCTGTGGTGGCGATCGTGCTATGGCTCGGTGAAGAGCCCGATCGATTTCTGATGTTGCTGAAATAGTAAAAGAAGAAGCCCGGCTTTTTCGAAAAAGCCGGGCTTCTAAACTGTCTGTTTCTCGGTAATCCTTACTGGAATAGGCCGCCGATTTGCTCCAGGATTGCTGTGTTGAACGAGCTGACTTCGGTCCAGCCCCACATGCTGCGGGCTAAGTCGTACATGACGACACCGCACAAGCACAGCAAGCCGGTCGAGAATACCAACGGCAGGAAGTCCATCACGCCCCAAGGTGTCTCGACTGGGCCGCGAACAACGGTTTGCGCCGGAGCCGCAAACTCGTGGCTACCGCTGGACTCGAAGCTTTCGTCGAAGTCATCGTCGTCGGCGTCGAAGACATCCAAGTCGTCTTCGTCCAACATATCCAGATCGTCGTCGTCCTCGAAGTCGTCGCCTGCGTCCAAGTCGAAGGCTTCGTCATCGTACGAGTCATCGTCGCCGGCTTTCTTGACCATCGTTGGCGAGTGATCGTCGACATCGTCTTCATCGTCGAACAGCAAGACGCTCGTGTCAGTGCTGCTGTCGCCTTCCAGCGGACCGAGTTCGAAGTTGCTTTCGTCTTCGACTTCTTCAGACTCGCCTTCAAGCGACGGCACTTCCAACATCGTGTCGCCCATTTCCTCGTCATCGACGGAAGCCGCCATGACGGGAATGGTTTCAGTCAAGTCATCATCACTGGTATCCAGTGCGATTCCGCTGTCGTCGGCAGCTTCCAGCGAGATGCCACTGTCCTCGGCCAACGTGATTCCACTGTCGTCTGCCGCTTCCAGAGCAATTCCGCTATCGCCGATGTCGAGCGAGATGCCGCTGTCGTCTGCCGCTTCCAGCGCGATGCCGCTTTCTCCTGGAGCCAATGCGATGCCGCTATCTTCGTCGTCGTCCATCAGCGACAATCCGCTGTCGTCCTCAAAGCCCGTTTCTAGCGAGATACCGCTATCCATCGGAGCTTCGAGTGCAATGCCACTTTCAGCGGCGATGCGTGAGCTGTCGCCAATGGCAATAGAACTTTCGTCGATCAGCACGGAAGCGCCAGAGTCGGAATCGTCGATCTCGAGGGCAATGCCCGAGTCGGCGACCAAAGCAACGTCGCTATCGCTACCCGGATCGTGATCAGCGTCGTCAGCATCAACTAGGCGGACGTCACTGTCTGAGTCCGTCGAAATCAGTGCGACATCGCTGTCACTGCCAGCATCGCCTTGCACAACGGATGAGCCGTCCGTGAGCGTCAAGTCGCTCAAGGTCGACTCGGCAGCGACGCTGACATCGCTATCGCTGTCGTTCAGATTCATCTGCGCGGTTTCATCCAGCAGACGAACATCGCTGTCAGATTCTGAACCGAATGGAACTTCGGCGCTATCGTCTTTGAGAAGTGCGGAGTCGCCATCGTCCAGTCGGACGTCGCTGTCGGATTCCTTGCCAAACGCGACGGGTGAACTGTCAGCGGGTTGTAATCGAATATCGCTATCGGTTTCGCCACCAAGAGCAATGTCGCTGGCTTCTTCGCCGCGGCCGGAATCCAATGATGGCCCGCTATCGACCAGGCGGATGTCGCTGTCGGTATCGCTGCCGAGCATCGGAACATCGCTGGTCTCGCTGCTGCCATCGTCGACCTGAAGTCCACTGTCGATGAGACGAATGTCGCTTTCCGTTTCGCCGCCAAAGGGAAGATCACTTTCCAGGCCATCAGCAAGCTGCGTGTTACTTTCACTCAGGCGAATATCGCTGTCGCTGTTACTTTCGAAGACTTGCGATCCACTGTCGCCCTCGACCAATCGAACGTCGCTATCGCTATCGACTGCCAAGCGGACGTCGCTGTCGGAATCGCCTAGCAAGCGAACATCGCTGTCACTTTCACTTGGCGACGAGACCTCGCTGCCAAATGATGATGAAAGTTTTGAGGGTTCCAACATGTCACTGTTGGAGTCCTCTTCTTGAATGCTGTCGTCAAAGACCAATCGAACGTCACTGTCTGACGAACTGAGATTGGCTCCGGGGCCGTCTTTACGGATGATTGTCGGTAGTTCGCCAAGCACCGGGTCGTCGAAGCCAAGGATTGAACGTCCTTCGCCGGGCAGTTCGGGGTCCTCGTCCAGGGCAATGGGCAATCCATCGTCGTCATCGATGGCAACCGGGATTTCCATACTGACATCCAGAGGTACGTCGACGTCAGAAGACGCTTGCATCTTGCGACCGTACTCTTCAATATCAGCGATCTTGAATTTCCACGTGCCGCGGTCAGCAAAGCCGCGCAGCTCTCCCGATTCTCGAAGACGGGTCATTTCTTCGACGGAAAGGCCAAGCATTTCGGCTGCTTCGTTGATACCCAGGTACTTCTTTGCCATGATTTCGGTCGACTCAAATGAAGTAAAGACGGAACCGTGGTCCATGAAATGAACGCACGGGCGCAACGTAGTGTCTTGTCAAAAATTCAAGAAATCGGCTTTACGACAGCGCCGTCGCGATTTTCAGTGTACGCGTAAGTGCGCACCATCAGCGTGCGGCGCAATCCGGCCAAAATTCTGAACACTCCATTCTAAGTTGGATCAGTGTCAATGCAAGAGGATTGAAACGAATCCAACAACTAAGTTTTCCTACCGCAACGATTGTTTCGAAAAGTCATCATGAGACCCACAAATCTACTGTTTATTCTATCCGATGAGCATAACCGTGACATGTTAGGTTGTTACGGCCACCCGATGGTGCAGACGCCGAACCTCGATCGCTTAGCCGAGAATGGCGTTAGATTCGACGCAGCTTATACAAACTGCCCAATCTGCGTGCCGGCTCGCGCCAGCCTGGCAACCGGACAATACGTGCATCAGATCAGGTACTGGGACAATGCCTTTCCCTACGAAGGACGAGTACCGGGCTGGGGACATCGTCTGATCGACGAAGGCCACCGGGTCGAGTCGATCGGAAAGCTCCACTATCGTGCCGATGAAGACAAAGACGGTTTCGGCAAGCACATCATCCCGCTGAATGTCGTCGGTGGCATTGGCGATCCGTTGGGGTCGATACGCGAGAATCCTCGCCAACGCACGGGGACTCGCGAAGGTGTCACTGGAGCCGGACCTGGCGAGTCAACGTATCTCCAGTATGATCGCGACATCGCCGAGCAATCTTGTCAGTGGCTCCGTTATGTTGCCGAAAATCCTGAAGAGAAACCGTGGGTGTTGTTCTCGTCATTTGTTTGCCCGCACCCACCGTTCATCGCGCCTCAGGAGTTGTACGACCTTTATCCGCTGGACCAGATTCCACTGCCACAGCAGAACCGGCGTCCCGATTGGCCCAATCATCCATCGCTGGATGCGTTGCGGCAAACGATGCAGTACGACGGAGAATTCACGGAAGAACAAGTCCGAAATGTGACGGCCGCGTATTACGGTGCGTGCACTCACTTGGACCAACAGATAGGCCGCGTGCTAGAGGTGCTCGAAGAAACAGGGTTGGCCGAGAACACTCGGATCATCTACACCAGTGATCATGGCGAAAGCATGGGCCGCCGAGGCTTGTGGGGCAAATTCACTCTGTACGAGGAGTCCGCTGCCGTGCCATTTATTATGTCTGGCCCTGATGTTCCTCAAGGTGAAGTCTCGAAAGACGGGGTCTCGTTGGTGGATTGTTATCAAACAATTCTCGACTGTGTTGGTGTTGAGCCCAATGCCGACGAGTCCGAGCTACCGGGGGCATCTTTATGGCCGATCGCCAACGGTGAGGCTCAGAATCGCCCGGTGTTTTCCGAGTACCACGCTGTTGGATCCACAACAGGTTGGTTCATGCTTCGCGACGGCAAGTACAAATACATTCACTACGTCGACAATCCACCTCAATTGTTTGATTTGGAAGCAGATCCGCAAGAACTGGTCAACTTGGCCGAGAATCTCGATTTCGCCGAAACCTTGAAAGAACTGGATGCGAAGCTGCGAGAAATCTGTGATCCCGAAGCCGCAGATAAGCTTGCCAAGGAAGATCAACACGCTTTGATTGAGAGCATGGGCGGCCGCGACGCCGTCTTCAAAAGAGGCACGTTTGTGAATTCGCCTGTTCCCGGAGAGGCACCCGCATTTACTGCTCAGTCGAGTTAGCGTGTGTTCGTCATCGGCGGAGCTTCCAGAAAGAAGGCTAATCGCTAACAGCTAATTGCCAAAAGCTACCATGACAGCTAACGCAGAACGGCCGACTTCGATTCGTTACGTGATTATTGGGGTGACCTTTCTAGCGGCATTTCTGTTGTATTTGCATCGCTTCTGTATCTCGTACGCTCAACGGTACGTCAAAGAAGATCTCGGCTTGACAGATGAGCAGTTGGGTTATTGTTTCTCTGCGTTCTTCTTTGCTTATGCTCTGGGACAAGTCCCGTCAGGTTGGCTCAGCGATCGCTTTGGGGCTCGCGTCACGTTGACGTGCTACATTCTGATTTGGTCGTTCTTTACGGCCATGATGGGATTCACCGCTGGCTTTGCAATGTTACTCGGCCTTCGCATCGCGACTGGTCTGGGACAAGCCGGTGCTTACCCAACCAGTGCAGGAATCGTCAAATCGTGGATCCCGATTCCAGTCCGAGGAACTGCCAACGCTTGCGTAGCGCTCGGTGGCCGGCTTGGCGGCGGACTGGCTCCGCTGCTGACGGCAACTGCCATTGTGATGTTCGTTCCGTCGGCTGAACCTGTTGACTTTAGTCAGGACGACATTCTTGACGTCTCAGCGATAGAAAAGCAGTTGATCAAAGGACTCCGCAGCGATGGGCCTCATGATGCGACACCAGAGTTGCGCGTTTTTTCACGGCTCTCACATCGAGTGCAGGCCGCGGTTGTCCTGGATGCGTACGTTGCCGTGCCGCGGGGAATCGATAGTTTGCCCAATTCTGCAAGTCGGTTGGCGGCGAACCGGCAAGCTCTCGTTGACGACCTCAACTCAATACTGACGAGCAGAGATTTCTATGATGCGAATGCTTTTATCACGCTCAAATTGGAACGAGAGGCAAAGGCTGACGCTGAGCAGCTCGCCAATCTATCCGATGAGCAGTTAAAGCGTTTCAATCGATTGGTCTTGGAAGCCGTCTTTCGTGACGGGCTTCGAAAGCTGTACGGTCGAGGGTGGCGTCCGGTGATGATGCTCTATGGATCGCTCGGTCTGATCGTCGCGGCTGCCTTTTGGTTTGTTTTCCGCCGAAAGCCCTCAAGTCATCCTTGGTCGAACTCGTCCGAAGCGGAATTGATCGAGTCATCCGAGCCCGACAAGAAAACTGACACACAACCCGTTGGCGGTGTTCCGATCAAGGCGATCATGACCAGCCGCAGTTTATGGCTCATCTGTATAAGCCAATGGGGCAGTAACATCGGTTGGGTGTTTTTGGTGACGTGGCTTCCGCTGTATTTATTCGAAGTCCATTCCGTCCCATTGATTGAGCGCGGATTGATGGCTTCGATCCCGTTGTGGGTTGGTTGGATTGGAATGATTCTAGGCGGTTTGGCAACCGACCGAGTAACTCGGCGGTTTGGATTGCGATGGCGGACGCTTCCAATTGTGATCGGCCGGTCGTGTGCGATGCTGGCATACTTGGCCTGTTTGCTGGGACCGTCGGCGTGGACGGTGACGTTGTTGTTCGCAGGCGTCGCCCTGTTCAACGACTTTTGCAACCCGACATCTTGGGCCTACAAACAAGACGTCGGCGGGCGCCACGTTGCCTCAGTTCACGGCTGGGCGAACATGTGGGGCAACTTCGGAGCCACCGTGTCACCGATCCTTTTGCAACTTGTCATCAGCAACCACGGTTGGAATGCTGCGTTTGGAACGTGCGCTGGAGCGTTTCTGCTTTCGGCAATCACAGCTTACGGCGTCGATGCTCGGATTCCGATTGTGAAGGAAGAGTCATCGTAACGCTACGTCTCTCGCTTGCGGCTCTCAACTGGGCCATGTCAAGAATGAATCCACCACTGCACATAGTTGTCGACAATGTCGCCAACAAAGGGAATTTCGCAAGCGATCGAAAGAGGGCGGTATAGCAAGTTCACGAAGCGTGAACCTCCCATGTTTTGGGATTCGTACCAATGCCAATACATGGGACCGCTAGACAAAAAATAGAGCACGAGCATCAAAGGCGTCAGGGCGGTGAACCAGGACACCGCTTTCTGATCTAAACTGCCGTCGACTTCCGGCTTCTTCGACGTTTGCAATGGCGAATCGGAATGCGTCGAATCGCTGTCGGCGACCGCGGGACTGGAATCTTGATTGACGACGTCGGTCACAGCACCCCCTGTTCACGGTACCAGTCGATTGTCTCTCTCATTCCATCCGCAAACTCGACCTTTGGTTCGTAGCCAAGCTGTCGACGTGCCTTATCAATACAAAAGTCGAGCCACAAACCGAGGAACTTGATGCGTGCGTTGTTCAACAACGGAGCTTCTTTCTTTCCGAGAATTCGCCAAGTGCCTTCCATTAACGTGGCTAGTGCCTTCGCCACGGGTAGGGGAACGGATTTCGTCGGCACTTCGAATCCGCCTAGTTTGGCGATGGTCGAAATGAACTCACGCTTCGAGACAAGCTTGCCATCGGTGATGTTGAATACTTCACCAACGCAATCATCACGTTCGATCGCCAAGAAGACCGCGTCCACAAGGTTTCCAACAAATGTGTTGTTCAGCAATTGATCGCCAGAACCGAGGAACTTGACCGACTTGGATTGCAGACGTTCGAAGATTCGCGGCAGAACGGTACGATCGCGAGGACCGTAGATGAATCCGGGGCGAAGTACCGTCGCCGAAAGCTTGCCTTCTCGAATGCGATTCAAAACGACTGCTTCCGATTCTACCTTAGTCAAGGTATAGCCGTCGATCCCTTCTGAGTTCGGCGGCTCGGATTCGTCTGTTCCGTGATGATCGCGAGCCTCGTAGACTCCCAGCGAGCTGATGTGAACAAATCGCTGAAGGCTATTCGCCGTTTCAACGGCATCGAGCAGACTTTCGAGTCCCCGCACGTTGACCGTTCGATAGTCTTCGATCGGGCCCCAATCGCCGACTTTTGCCGCACAGTGCACGATGACGGAGACACCATCTACAGCCTTCGTCAATGACGCGGCATCGGTCAGGTCGCCAGCAACAACTTCCGCGCCCCATTCTTCAAGCTGCGACGTACCACTGCCTTCGCGAGTGATCACGCGCGTGCGAATGTCGCGCTGCAGCAGTTGTTCGGCGACATGACTTCCGACTAAGCCAGTCGCACCGGTGACCAAAACAAGATCATCTGAGCCAAGTTCCACAGTTGTCATCCTTGCTCATGGAAGCGTTCTGCGAGTCACTTCTTCTTCGGTTTGTTCGAGTTAAAACACACAACCGAGAATGCTGCTTGGTGTTTCTTTCGAGAAAACTGCGTCTCGGGGTCCTTGACATCATCACGCCCCAGCACGCGGTCGTCATCATGAATGATGGCAACGACGCTTCGGCCCAACACGGTGACGCCGTTGTCGCCAACCTTGTAGTCCACTTGGATCATGCGGATGGCATAAGCAAAGTCGTCGTACTTCTTGCCTTGCTCGCGCACACCGAAGAGCAGCTTGTTGCCTGGCAAGGCCATTAAGCCTTCGATCTTGAAGTCAGGCACACCTTTGGGAAAGTCTCCGGTCGTGATGCCAGCAGCCAGCTTTTTGCGGATGCCGATCGAGCTGATTACACCGTCGATCTCGCTGCGGTCGATGATCTTGACGTCTTCGGGTTTCCCAGCCGGCCAAACCATCAGTGTATTGTATGGATGGAATTTCGTGGAATCGGGAATGATTCGATCAAATCCGGTGGTCGCAAAGATCCACCCGCGATCTGGAGTGACCGAGAAGTCTTCAAACTTGCGAGCCGTTAAGAAGGGCGACTCGGTCAAGTATTTAAGTGGCTTGTTACTGACCTTTGCAAACGGTCTTTCTTGAGCGATCGAAAACGCCACCGATCGCCCCTCGCCTGGAAGCGGCTTATCGCTGGCAAAGTAAAGTTGCTTGCCATCAAAAGCGATGGCTGATGTTTCCGCATAGACCGGCTTACCGTCGTCGCTGGTCAATCCTTCAGGGAAACAGTCGATGATTCCTCGATGAATGATTTTCGCGGTCAGAGCCTTTTCTTCCGCGAACGAAATGTCGGCAGCGATTGCGAAGAGAGTCAGAATTGCAATGCAAATCTTCAGCGCACAGAAGCGAATCATGGATGTCTCCGAGCTGGCAAATTAAGAGAATTGATGTTCAAGCTAATAACGCCAAGCCACAACTAGGCTACCTCATTGTTGCCGATAAGACTAGTTGCTAGATTGAAACCTCCGCATCCGTTGCTAGCCGGCCTTGCTGCAATCAGCCAGCTGTTCGAGTATAATTTTCTCGATCAAGACACTTCGAAAACAAACTCCACTTATTTGAATGTGAATACTGCCATGTCAAAATCTCACAAGATTACTCGACGTAGTTTTCTTCAATGTGCTGCTGCCGCGGGCGCCGCTGCGATTTTCAGCCCATCGCCAGATCGTGCGTTTGGGTATTTGTCTGCTAATGAACGACCCGTTTTTGCGACGATTGGCCTTCGTAATCAAGGCTGGGCCATCACGAACAAATCCTTTGCGTTCGCCGATTTCGCGGCGCTGGCCGATGTCGATGCGAATGTCTTGGGGGCCAACGTGGAGAAGACCGAGAAGAAGCAAAAGAAGAAGCCAGACGCTTACAACGATTACCGCAAAGTGCTCGATCGCAATGATATCGATGCAGTGATGATCGCCACGCCCGATCATTGGCACACAAAGATTGCCGTCGAGGCCATGTACGCGGGCAAAGACGTCTACTGCGAAAAACCGCTGACGCTGACAATCGCTGAAGGCAAGCTGATCGAAAAAGTCGTCAAGGAAACCGGTCGCGTCTTCCAAGTCGGCACGATGCAGCGAACGGAATCTGGTCAACGATTCTTAAAAGCCGTCGCGTTGGTGAATCACGGACGTGTCGGAACCGTCAAGAAAGTGACTTGCGGCATTAATGGAATGAAGGCTTCGCCGAAGATTCCCGTTGCTCCCGTTCCCGAAGGTCTGGATTGGGACATGTGGTTGGGGCCCGCACCGAAAGTGGACTACCGGTCGTTGCCTGAAATGCGCAAAGGCTATGGCGGCGGCGTGCCCCTCCACAGCAATTGCCATTACGCTTTCCGCAACTGGCACGAGTACTCCGGCGGAAAGCTGACCGACTGGGGAGCTCACCACGTCGACATCGCCTGCTGGGCACTCGGCGCCAGCGACACCGGTCCAAGCAAGATCACACCGGCCGAATATACGTTGCCTGTGGAATACAAGGATGGCCATCCAGTGGTTGCCGACCAATACAACGCGGCCACCAAGTTCAAGATCCAAGTCGACATGCCTAACAACGTCGAGATGATCATCACCAGCGAAGGTGACAACGGCATCATGTTCGAGGGAACGAAGGGGCGCTTCTTCGTCAATCGAGGCAAGATCGTGGGCAAACCTGTTGAGGATCTTAAAGACAATCCGCTGCCAGACGGTGCAATCGAAGAGGTTTATGGCGGCAAGGTCAGCAAGAATCACACGGCAAACTTCATCGAAGCCATGAATTCTCGCGAGCAACCGATCTCCGATGTTTGGACACACAACCGCATGCTCGAGATCTGCCATCTATCGAACATCGCCATGCGTCTGGATCGCGAGTTGAAGTGGGATCCAGAGAAGCGAGAGATCATCGGCGACCGACAAGCGAACTCGTTCCTAGCGCGAGAAAATCGCAAAGGATTCGAGATCAACATGTAGCTGCGGAAGTATCCGCTGACATCAGCAAGCGCGGACGATGACGGACTCGTCGTTTGCGTTTAAGCTGTCGGCCAGCCTTCGAGCGATTCGGCAACGGAATTTCACGCGTGAATCGTTGTATTGGGTGTCTTTGACATCAGCATGCGCCATGATGTAAGCGTGCAAACGCCCATCGCCGATGTCGGCCTCAATCTCCGCGTCTAAGAATCCGTCGCCGAGGCGCTTAGCCAGGGCTTCGCCGAGGCGATCGATGCCTTGGCCTGTCGATGCGCTTAGAGTGACCGCGTCGTCATGCTGAACTCGCAAGATATCGACAACGGATCGATCTTCGACCGAGTCCGCTTTGTTCAGCACAACGATCATGTTGCTGGTGTCGACACCAATTTCGTCCAACACTTCGTTGACGGTTTCGATCTGTTGCTCGGCATCGGGACTGCTAGCGTCAACCACATGTAACAGCAAGTCCGCATGCCGTGCCTCTTCCAAGGTTGACTTAAACGATGCCACCAAGTGGTGAGGCAAGTCACGCACAAAGCCGACCGTATCGCTTAACAGAACGTCGCCCCAATTGGGCACGCTCCATTTGCGAGTCCGCGTGTCGAGCGTCGCAAACAGCTTGTCAGCGACCAGCACATCGGCTTCAGTAAGTCGCCGCATTAAAGTGCTCTTTCCAGCGTTGGTGTATCCGACCAACGAAACGGTGGCTTGATCTCGACGGCTGCCAACAGTTCGCTCGCGGCGTTTCTCGACTTCCTTCAGCTTACGCTTCAGATCCGAAACTCGCTTATCGATCAGTCGACGGTCCGTTTCGAGCTGCTTTTCACCCGGACCACGCCCGGTGCCGACGCCACCTTCGATTCGTTCCAGGTGGGTCCACATCCGCTTCAGGCGAGGACGAAAATACAGCAACTGCGCCAACTCGACCTGCAAACGAGCTTCATACGTTTGAGCACGCG
>PBMZ01000175.1 GCA_002722955.1 Planctomycetaceae bacterium
ATGACCTGTCCCATGCGGAAGCCGCCACCCGAAAATGCCAGCGTGCTGAGTCGTGGCCAATGGTCGCGTCCACCGTTTGTCTTCACCTTTGGCGTGCGACCGAACTCGCCCGTGACGACGACAAGGACTTGCTCGTCTAAGCCTCGGGAATAGATGTCTTCGATTAAGGCCGAGACTGCTTGGTCGTATGTTCCCGCGCGAAACCGTAAGGCGTCGAACACGTGATGGTTGACCGCGTGGTCGTCCCAGTTTTGAACTCGGCCGCAGAGTGGACCGCGGAGACTTGTCGTGACGACGTGGACTCCGGCTTCGAGCAGTCGGCGAGCCATTAGCAGTTGTTGGCCCCAAGTGTTGCGGCCGTATCGATCGCGAGTTTTCTCGTCTTCGCGCGTCAGGTCGAAGGCTTCTTTGGTCTTCTGATTCGTCAGCAGCGTCATGGCCTGCGTTTCGAACTCGTCCAAGGATTCCAGCTCGCCGGACTGATCGAAGGCACGCTCTAACGTGTCGAGCTTCTGTCGCAAGGCGGCGCGGCGGCCGAGATGTTTGACCTTGGCCGCATCGGTGATGCCGATGTTCGGGACGGAGAAGTTGGGAGCGTTTGGATCGCCGGTGACAGCGTAAGCGCCATACGCGTCGCCGAGGTAAGCCGGTCCGTTGTAAGAGCCGCCGGGACCATTGACGCTTACATACGAGGGCAACGGGTTGTTGCGATTGCCCTCGAGCGAACGTTGGTATTTGGTGACGGCCATCCAACTTGGCAGTTTGGGTTTCGGCTTATCGCGCGTGTCCGTGTCACCGGAAAACATCCGCATCGAACCTGCGGGATGACCAGGGCTTCCGTGACGCATCGATCTTAACACTGTGAATTTTTCTGCGAGCTTCGCTTGCAGAGGCAGCAGCTCTGTGAACTGCAACCCCGGCACAGCCGTCGGAATTGTGGCAAACGGGCCGCGATACTCGCTGGGCGCGTTTGGCTTGGGATCGTAAGTGTCGATGTGCGAGCATCCGCCGGGCTTCCAAATCATGATGACCGACGTCTTCTTCTTCCGCGGCACTTCGGTATCTGCTCGCAGACGCAAGACGCCAGGAAGGCTCAACGTAGCGAAGCCAGCAAGGCCCATCTTCAGGAAGCCGCGACGTTTTTGCGGGCCGGGGCAAATGTTCGACGATGCATTAAATGGATGAGTCATGGTTTTGCGTTCTGTAGGTTTGGTCGGCCGATCGACGTTGCAACGGAACAACCCAGCGAGGCGAAGTCCCCTCTCCCCACTAGCGACGTTGCTTGCTAACAAGGTCACCAGTGGGGAGAGGGCTAGGGTGAGGGGCCTATCACGAAGCTATCCTTCCACGAAATTGCGGTTGTAGATTGAGATATCATGCAATTGCTACGGCAACTGCATCGACATCGTCGAGAACATCTTCATTAGCGAATCTTACAACACGCCAACCAAGCGACTCGATCTTCTTTTGTCTCGATGCATCCTGGCCCACAACGTAATCGTGATAACCACCATCTATTTCAACGACTAAATCATGTTGAATACATGCGAAGTCGACGATGAATTCGTCGATTGGAAATTGACGGCGAAATTTAAGTCCACACAGTTTTCGATTTCTTAGTGCCGCCCACAAGAGACCTTTCGCTTTTGTTTGACGGGCACGCAAATCTCTGGCTCTTTGAGTGAGTTCTTGATTGCGATGATCTCTCATGGCCTCACTCTTCGACGGAAATATCCAAGTCTAATTGTAACGGTGGTACCAAAACCGAGCGCAGCGGGGCGAAGTCCCGTCTCCCCACTAGCGATTGCATTTGTTCAAACAGTCACCAGTGGGGTGAGGGCCCAAAACACGCATTAATACGTCTTGGTTGCCCCTCACCCTCACCCGGCAAACCGATTTACGAAACAAAGCTTTTTGCGGGGGAGAGGGGACTTCGCCCTCGCTGCGCTCGGTTCCGTTTTTTGCTAAATTCTTTCCTGCGTCCTACGCTGCCTATTGTAAACACGTGTGAGCGTCCCTCGCTCACGCTCCGAATTCCTCTCACCTCGCCTTCACGCGAATGGTGATCGGCTTACTTACAACGATATCAACAATATCCCTCGGCTGAGCCTTCGCGGTGACGGACTTCAAACGATTCTGTGCTGCGGTCGCTGCGGCTTCGGCGGCCTTTTGTTGTTCCGCGGCGGCTTGAGCGGCCTTGTCAGCTTCGGGTTTCTGTTCGGGTGTTGCCGTCTTTGCGGTCTTGGCAAGTTGTTTGGCCTTCGTCGCGGCGGCGGTTGCGGCGTCTTTTGACTGTTTCAGGTAAAGCTCGGCAATGCCAACGGCTGCTTCATTATATCGGTATTTGGCGACGGCGCTGCCATAAAAGGCGATCACGTATTCACCGGGTTTCGTCTTCATCGCTGCAAGATCAAGGACCGCTTCGGACGAGTCCGCGGTGAGCGACGCTTCGATTGTCGCCACGCTACCAAGCCCCGAGTTCCAGTTTCGCAGGCTGATGCTTGGTCCAGAAAAGTCGTTGAACCGCGTATGCACCAAGGGGATCGTCAACTTCTCACCCTCGGTCGCTTCGATGACCTTGTCCTCTTGGGCAACGATGACCAGCGGCGCGTGTTCCGTCTCGCACACCGAAACCGGGACGTCGGCCATCAGCCGCGGAGTCGGAATCTCTTGCCATTGATCTTTCACCGGCCAACGCATCGATGCCCATTTGCAGCGGTGCGTGACTTCTTTGCCGTCGATCGTCGCGCGGCCGAAGATGGTGGCGCCGGCTAGCCCTCGGGGGGCGTCTTTTTCGGCGGTGATCAGTAAGTACCCGCGGCCTTGCCCCGCACCGATCTTGATGCCTTTGGCCGAGACGCCTTCGGGCAAGCCTTCCATCGACAATTCAATCTCGCCATTGAAGCCATCGCGGTTGACTCGCACGACTTCGATGGCCATCGTCGCACCGCGACGCAAGGCGATCGGTTTCGACAAGGCGTTGCGGTCGCCGTTGCGAAGATTCATGTGCAGCGCCCATGCCGCTAGCGCGAAGTCGGGAGCGGCTTGGCGAATGACGAGGTGATACACGTTCTGTGGGTCTCGGCGAGTGCCGCCGAAGAGGTCGCGGACTTGCAGTCGGTACGTGCCGTCTTCGGGAGCCTTGAAACTTCCGATCACGTCGCTGGTGCCGACATTGTAAACCGGACCGTTGTACGAATACCCGTTACTGGAAACTGTCACAGGACTCTTGATGTCGTTGAGTTCGGCGACGTCGATCATCTTGCCATCGCTGCCGACTCGCTGAATGACGACGTTAGGATCGGTGGGTCGGCCAAGTCGCTCGGAGGCAACTTCGACCCACCAAACTTCGTCTTTCTTCGCGGAGAACTCGAAAGTGTCTACGTCGGCGGCCGGAAAGAAGCTTCCTCGCAGATTGCATGGAAGTGTGATCGCTTGAGATTCGGTGTGTTTGTTGTTGGGCTCGGTTTCGGTGACTGCGTTGGATTCGTCCAAGCCAACGGGCGGCCAAGAGCAGGCGCTGACTTTGCGAGTAGACGGCATCCGGGCGACGGCGACGGCTTTGCCAGGTTTAGCCGTGCGCGCCACCAGCCGATAGAAATGATGCGGCCCACCAAGATACGTCAAATCGTGGACCTTGATTGTGTATTTTCCCTCTTTGGGGACTGTGTAATCGATGAGTCCGCCGCGTCGTTCCGCGATCAGATCGGCTCCCTTTTCATCGCCCAAGATCACAACGGGTTTCAGTTTCGAGTCGATGCCTTGAGCCGCACAGTCGATGACCAAACGCTGCCCTTTCTTAGCCTCGATCATGTAATAGTCGATCGCTCGCGAGGACATGTAGGCATTGCAAACCGTGTCGAGTGCCAGCGGCATCGCGTCCTTAACACTTCGATTGGCAAGATTCCATTTCACCTCGGGCAAGTTGCCAACGCTGAAAGCTCGCGAAGACGAAACGCCAAGCCGCGTCATCAAACGAGCCTCGTAAATACCAAGCGGCACGTCTTTGGCAATCGTGACGACGAACTGTTCCGGCACGGGTTCGCCATTGGCAATCTTCGGAGTCGCCGTGATGCCCGGATGCGAGAAATGCAGAGACTCGACGTCTTCGCAATTCTGCCCGCTGATCGCAACGTCGAACGTCGACCCAACCTTGCCGCCCATCGGCATCGTCGCCATCAAACGTGGTGCCGGAAGGCAGACGGCCTGTGCGTAAAGACTTGATGTGATGCAAGTAAGAAGGATCGTCAACGAAAATCGAAATGTTGTCATGATTCGATTTGGTTCAAGAATGGAGGTAACATTTCTTTGGAACACTAATCTTCGCTAATTTGAATTTGCGTTAGCGTTAATTAGCGAAGATGAGCGTTCCGAAAATCAACTTAATGATTGAACAAGAATTCTTTGGTATTCATCAAAGCCCAAATGAGGTCTTGAAAGTTTTGTTGAGTCGCCGTGCTTTCCGCGATCGGTTTGCCACCCGCGTCGAGGATCGGTTCTTTGATGTAATCCATCGCCGTGGTCAGTTCCTCGGACCTCGGTTTGCGGGAAAATGCGACGAGGTAAATTTCGGTGATCCGCTCTTCTAACGGTGCCTTTGATGAGGCCAATGTTTGGGCTCTGCCGCCGCTTGTGGCGAGCTTCGTCTTGATCTCGTTCGAATTGATCATGTGCAGGCGTTGAGCCAAGCTTGAGGATTGCACGCGTTCACACTCGCACACGCTTTGGCTGTTGGGGCGGCCGAAGAACTGCAAGAACGTGGATGACTTGTTGTAGCTGTTATCGGGCAAGGCGATCGCTCGCGTGCCGGCTGGCAAGTTCGCGAAGCTTGTCGTGGCTCCGGTAAGGTCGTTGATCGCGTCCAATAACACCTCGGCCTGCAAGCGGCGCGGATAGAAGTGCGAGTAGTTCTGGCGATCGTTGGCGTTGTGCTTGTTTGATAGTGCACTGAGTTGATACGTGTTCGATCGTACCATCACGCGGATCAGGCTCTTCAGGTCGAAACCGCTGTCGATGAAATGCTTTTCCAAAGCCGCCAAGAGTTCGGGGTTGGTCGGTGGGTTCGTGTCGCGAATGTCATCTTCGGGTTCGATCAGACCTCGCTTAAAGAAATGTTTCCAGTAGCGATTGACCAAGGCCTTGGCGAAGAACGGGTTGTCCTTGCTGCTCATCCAATCGGCCAACCGCAGCCGTGGGTCGTCGTCGGCAGATATCTCGCCAACGTCGCTGCCGAGAGCCGCGGGTCGCAGAGCCACGCCGGTTTTCACATTGCGAGCGGTCGCGACACCGCGTTTGTGAAAGATCATGTCCTCGCCCTGAATGCCCGTCGGCTTGCGGCCGATCTGCGAGAAGAACGCGGCGAAGCTGTAATAGTCGTCTTGGCTCCAACGTTCGAACGGATGATGATGACACTGAGCACACTGCATCCGCACACCCAAGAACAACTGAGCGATGTCCTCAAGCTGCTCCTTGGGATCTTTGACTCGCTTATACCAAGCCACCGGCGGGTTGCCGACGACGGTTCCCGTTGCCGCCAACAGTTCGCGGACGATCTGATCGTAAGGCACGTTGGCCAACAAGCTGTCGCGAATCCAAGCATGAAACGCAAAGTTCGCGGTGATGTCACTTTTCACATCGCGGCGGTTTTTGAGCAGCGGCGTCCACTTGCTGGCAAAGTAATCAGCGTACTGAGGACTCCGCAGTAACGCGTCGATTGTTTGATCACGCTTATCAGCGTCGGTGTTGGCAAGGAACGCATTCGTCTCTTCGACGGTTGGTAAACGGCCAGCAATATCGAGCGTCACGCGCCGCAAGAATGTTGAATCGTCACAAACGTCCGACGGCGGGATGCCGATTTGTTTGAAGTTCGCAAACGAATGCTTGTCGACAAAGTTCTTCGCGGGCGGCAGCTTTTCAACGGTCGCTCCCAACGGCACGGCTGCTGTGAACACCGAGACCTTGCCCTGATAACGCACCATCACGGCGATCTTGCCCGGAATATCCTGCACCTCGACAAGCCCGCCGTCCGTGGCATGTACCATCGCTTCCGTGTTCGATTCATAAAGCGCCAACGATGTCACATCGCGAACACTGCCGTCATCATATTTCGCGATCGCCTTGAGCTGTTTTGATCCCTTCATTGGAATCACATCAGAACTCGGCTGCACTTCAACGGCAACCAGTTTCGGTTCCGAGTCACTTCCCCAAGGCGCGCCCTGTTCAATCCAGCGTTTCAGCAACCGGTAACTTTCCGAGTCCTTCTGCAATCGAACTCCACCACCGTGCGGCGTGTCCCCGGAAGCTTTCCGCAAGATCAGACTTCGAGCAGCTTCGGGCGGAAAAAGTCGTCGCCCCTTGCCTTCATTGACAATGCTCTCGTAATCATCGCGTGGTTCAAAACCAAGCAACGATAGCTGAAACCCACGTTGCCCACCGCCAGCCTTAGCATGGCAGATGCCCATATTGCAACCCGCTTTGGTGATGACCGGACTGACGTCGTTGACGAAGCTAATGGGCTTGTCTGCTGCGCTTGCCGGCGCAGCAAAAAAGCTGGCCATCAGCAACGTCAACCAGAAACATTGAAAACAGGGGGTTGGCATAAGCATCACGTTGCAGAATGGAGGCGTCCTGGCGGGATCAATAAGCGATCTTTTATGGTACCGTAGTCCAGATTGAGAGGTCAATCGGAGCCCTTGTAACTCGGTCGTGGTTTGGACACTACAATCTTCAAATGACACCTTTTGTTGTATCTCAGATTTTGGCGGCTTTTGGCTTTGTGCTTGGCATTTTAGCGATGCAATTCAAGGAGCGTCGCCATGTGCTGTTGTGTTTAACGGCTTCGGTTATCGCCAATGCCGCGCACTTTGTCGCGCTCGGACGATTCGAAGCGGCTACCTTGATGGGACTGACAGGATTCCGCTATCTCGTTGCGCTCAAGACGGTCGACAAACGGATGATGTTGGTCTTCATGGGCCTGTCGACGATTATCTTTGTCGTGACTTATTCTGATTGGGTAAGTTGGCTGGCGCTGCTCGGAATCCTTTTCGGAACGTACGGAAGCTTCCGACCGACGGAACAACAAATGCGAGCATACTTCATGTGCGGAACGACAACTTGGCTGATTTACAATGTTCTCGCATTCACGCCCGTGGGAATTCTAATGCAGGCGTCTTTTCTCACCAGTCTTGCAATCGGTTATTGGCGGTATCATGGCGGACAAGCCGAATCGGACGGCAAACCTTGCTCGGAACCCGCAGCGTCGTGAGTGACTTTAATTACTTCGATAGAGACCGTGTTCTTCGATATAGGCTTCAACGGCTCGCGGGACCTGGAAGCGAATACTCTTGCCGGTAGCAATGCGACCTCGAATGTCGGTCGCGGATAGCTCGATTCCGGGCATGGCGACGCTGATGATCTTCTGGTCGACAACGTCGCCAAATTGAGCTCGAAGCGGCTCGAGATCCGGTTGCGAGCGGCCTCCTCGATTCACGGCGATGACATGAGTCATTTCGAGGATTGCGGCGGGTTCGCGCCAGTTCGGCAAGTCCGCTAGAGAGTCGCTGCCCATGATGAAGTAAAGCTCGCGGGATTCTTGCCCGGCAAGTTCGCGGAGCGTGTCGATGGTGTAAGTCACCGTGTCTCGGTTTAGCTCCATTCGGTCAACCACGAACGCGGGGACTCCAGCAGTGGCGAATTCGAGCATCTCGGCCCGGTGTTGGCCATCGGTGATATTCGCACTGGCTTTGTGAGGCGGATTCCCAGTTGGAACGAACCGAATTTCGTCCAATCCGCACTGTTCTCGGCACTGTTCAGCCAATAGCAGGTGGCCACAGTGGACGGGGTCGAAGGTACCTCCAAAGATTCCAACTTTCATCCGGGCATCGTAACAAAACGTCGCAAAGGTACTATCGAAAACCCCGTTCCTTGCCAACATTTGCCATTTCGACATTTTCGTGTCCGGACCGATCGCCGAAAGCACGCCAACTCTACAAACTTCCAAGACGGCATTGGGGCTCAAATGAATACGAAAGAGTTCCTCGTATAATTCAGTAGGCTTTTGAAACGCTAATCTCCACTGATTCGCGATAATGCATTCTCGACTAGTGAAGATTAGCGTCAACTAGCGTTCCAACGGTAAGACTTCGCCAGAGCCGACATTTCGAGACCTCGGTCAGCTAGGGTGTTCGACCATATTTGGGTCTAAGGGCGGCCGCACAGTCGGCAGAAATTACCGATTTCTGATTGCTTTCTTTCCTCGCTAGCGTGAATTCCAGTTGAATTAGTCATAACGATCTTCAGAAGTTTGACGATTCTTCCGATAACAGCGAATGGAGAAGTTTCATTCTGCCTCCGACGGGGCGCGGTGATGGAACACCCAACCGATTCGGCAATAACTGCCCATTTCCGCCCCACTTCACCCCGGGTTGCGGGAATTGGAAGTCGTTCCGGATGAATCGATTAAACGGTCTTTTTCAATCTGACGATCATATTGATTAGACGACTCGGTCGCATCCTGACGTGCCGAGTGCTGATGTTGATTGTCTGAAGGACAACGATGTTGGGCCAACTCCAACCATTTACATCAATGGCTCTGCCATACCTCAGTACCCAACGAGTGAGAGAGCAATGAGACCACTGCGATTCCTTTATACGGCAGCTGTCACTTTTGCTTGCCTTGGAATGGTGATTCCGCAGTCCGTGTTTGCCGCCGAGCCGGGACGAGCTTCGGTTGCATCACGAACATCCCAATCCAGTCCCGTCACCGATGTTGCTTTGCAACGAGGCGGCGTGTTGGTTGGGCAAATCATCAATCACCGCAATCAAGCCGTCTCGACACAAGTCGCCATTCATTCTGGACGCCGCGTTGTTGCCAAGACAACGACCGACCAAAACGGCGTCTTCCGGGTCCGCGGCCTTCGTGGTGGTGTCCACACCATTTCCACAGGATCGATGGTTCAAAGAGTGCGACTGTGGCACGAAAACACTGCTCCACCGGTCGCGAAGCCATCGCTGAGAATGGTGTCCAAGCCGATCGTCGTCCGTGGTCAAGAGCCGGAAGTGCTCTATGACGAAAACGGAAATCCGTACGGTCGAGTTCGCGTCATGGCCGATCCACCAACCGAGCAATTCGCACAAGGTGAAGTTGTCGACAACGGTGGTGGTTTCGGCATGGTCGAAGGCGGCGGGTTCTTGGGTGGTTTAGACATCGTCACCACGACGATTCTGGCAGCCTCGATCGCGGGCGTCACCATCGCAGCCATCAATTTGGATGATATCAACGAATTGGAAGATCGGGTGGATCGTATTCCTGTCAGCCCCTAAAGCTGACAGCACACCTCGACGGAGTTCGGCGTTGTCGACTCCTTAGGGTTACATCCCCAACGGTTAGCAACCTATCGCTATACGATTCCTTCCTTCTCTTTGGACAGGCCACTTATTCTTGAGTGGCCTGTTTCTATTGGTGCCTGGAAAGTGAAGCTCAAGCTGCCCGTCGTGTGGCTGGGGTCGAGTCTTCGAGTCTCCAGAAGTTTCACTTGAAATTCAGCAATGGCTTGAAGCGTCACGCTTCCCGCAGCAATCCGATTGCGTCCGAGACACTTGTTGCACGGCCTTCAATCACCAGCGTCAGCGCGAGCAATCCTTGTAGTGTTTCTTCCGTCGACTCAGACACGCGGCACTCGCAATTGAAACGCTCTGCGATGGTGGCTCTGAGCGAACCCAGTCGTTGAGGCAATCCGCCAGACAGCACGACACCGTTCCAGTCTTGATCTGAAGAAAGACGCTGGGCGCAGACGCTGTAGTTGTCGGCCATGTTGGCAAACGCTGCTCGAAACAAGTTGCCGACAGTCAAGTTATCGATGCTGATCTGATCGATGTTGCCGCGCTCTCCCATCGGGCCCGTGAAGAAAGCTAAATCGGCCGATAGCTCGGATGACTGACTGTTATCGACAGCTTGGGTGATAAAGGGCCAAGGGTCCTCGTCGACACCGCTTGCCCGAGCGAACTCCGTCACAAAATCGACCAGCACGTTCAGTGATCGGCCGGCCGGCAAGTGCGTGATCGTGTTGAGATACTGCTGATCAAAGAACGGGCGAATCTGGTACGAGCCTGTTTTCATCTCGCGCGAGAGCAAACTGACTTGCGAGCCCGTCGAGATATTCAGCGACAACTCGCGCTCTTGAAGCAATGTTCCCACCAGAGCACATTGGTGGTCGCCGACAGACGGGTAACATGGAATCGAGTGGCCCTCGAATTGGTAATGCCCAATCGGCTCCGAGAAGTTGACAAGCCGCGGCCACGAAGCGCCGCCAATACCCAACGTTGCGAAGACATCTTCGGCCCATTGCCGAGTTTCCAAGTTGATCGCACCCAGCGCGTTCGTGAATTCGGTGACTGGTTCGGCGGCCGCCAACTTCATCAGCAGGAAATCGCCGACGATCATTGGCAAGAATTCCGCGTCGGGCAAGCCGCCGTTTTCAGCCAACCAATACAGCAAACTTGGTGAGGCTCCTGGCTTCAACTCGCCACCCAAACAAACACGTTGTGAGTCGTCCAGCCGTTCCAACATCCGGTTATAGTACGTGCCGTTGTTGTCGGCGGCTTGCATCACACGCTGGTCACGCCAAGAGATGTAGTTCGAAAGCGGGCTGCCGTCCGGCTGTGTCAGCACGGTACCTTGCATTTGACTGCACAACACGATGCCGCGGCACTCTTTGGTTGTGGACAGCAACTCGTCCAGCACATTCTTGGTGGCGTCGACGATCACAGACGCATCGATCTCGAAGTACAGCGGCGGCAGGCCATTGATCTCGGTGGGAAAGTCACAACGCGCGGGCTTGCCTATCGTTAACGAAGTCGTGTTGAGAACGGCTCCTTTGATTGACGAAGAGCCAATGTCAAGTCCGATGTATTCTGCGTCCATTTGCTTGCATTCACGTAGGGATTCAAGCTTAGATCGTCAACCAACGATCTCTGGAAGCGATCGGCCAGGCGTCGACAACTTCGCCATCTGCAACGACATAGATTTGCTTGTGCAGTGCTGAGGTTGGGCAGATGTGCCAGGGAATCGCGTAGACCTCATCACCGGGGGCGAAGTTTTCGGCCTGCGACGTTTCCAGTACGAGGTGCTCTTCGTTTTGCAGCACTTCCTTCGCATCGGGCAAGTCCGGGAATACGAAACGGTGACCGGCTGGCGGATCAGAGGCGGCCGCTTTGTAGCCTAGGTCCAGTGTAATGCGATCTGACGTGGGACGACTGATGACTCGAGTCAGCAATCTCACGGCGGACGGAAAGACCATGTCCGGAAAACGCGACGAGTAACCCCCGTCGTTATACACGCATGTCCCAGGACTCAGTTCGATCGAAGGGTCGTCCTTTTCGGCATAGACGGGAAAAGAAGCAGTGCCTCCCGCGACGATGCGCGAAACATCCAGTCCCTTGTCTCGCAGTCCATCTCGGAACGCGATGACCTTGTCCCACTCGATGTCGATGGCCGCCTTGCGCTCGTCTCGAGATTCCTGGTGTTGATGTCCATCGTAAACATGTAATCCGCCGGGAACTAATCCCTCACAGTCGTGGATTAACTGATACAGCGCTGCGGCCTCATCACCGACAACAATCCCCGTGCGATGTTGACCCGTGTCGATGTCAAGCAACACGCCGATCGATGTACCCGCATCGCTCATCGCTGCCGACAGCGTTTCTATGTGAACGCGATGATCGGCGGTGACGTAGAAGTCGATATCCGGATACTGCTGGACGAATTTGACGGCACGAGGCACATTGGCACCGACCAAACTGTATGCCAGCAAGATGTCCTTGACACCCGTCTCTGCCAACATCTCGGCCTCGGCGAAAGTGGCCGCCTTGTGTTTGTCTATCCCATGCTCAAGCTGCAACGACACAACTTGCTGCGTCTTGTGAGTCTTGCAGTGAGGCCGCAGCCGTGCGGCGTCACCCGCAATCTGAATCATGTGCTGTAAGTTCTCGTCCAATTGCTCGCGGAAGACTAGCAGGCCGGGCGTGATGATCTGGCTGGTGTCTTGAACGGTAAACTGGCTCATGCGGCACTCTCCCTTGTTGTTCCGAGCATGTGGGTGAGCCGTCAGTCTAACATCGAGTCTTCTTGATGCGAACGAAAAGAGCAACTTTGTAGCGGACCAACGCAAGCCTAGTGGCCCGAGAGTTGTGGTTTGTGAGTGAGCGGCTGGCCGTGAGGCCACGGATTGGTCGGCCGCTGACGCGTCACGGCTCCGTCACCGCGAGCTCATGAAGAGATCGAGGTCCGATTTTAACGATTATGACGATTAAATGGCCTTGTGAGTTTAACAATTGTGGGAAATACACAGAGTGCAGTAGCTGTGCTTGTTATCGGCGTTGGCTCGAATTGTAATGAAGTCGCTTTCGTAGGGACGAGAAGTATCAGGTGTCAGCTCTACGGTTTTGGAAAACCGCGATGTCAGTCAAAACCTTCTTCACTTCAATCATAGTAGCTCTGTCTGCAATGTCGGCCAGCGCGCTGATGGCTGCGCCAGTTACGTTTACCAATAAAGCTGCCTTTGATGCGGCTGCCAGCCCGACTCTTCAACGAGAAGACTTGTCGCAAGACACAGTGAACGATATCGACGGCAATTCATCAGGCGTTTCGCTTCGCTTCGACGGCATCAGCGACGGACCAGTCACAATGACGGTCACGGAAATCAACGCACCCGTAGGATCTAATCAAGTGTCAATCACTTGTTGTCCTGGCACAGAAGGCGGAGTGGGAAATGAAGCGGTCGTGCGTTTTAATAGCGATCCTTCGGCCGTCACGTTTACTTTTGACCAACAGATCAATTCGTTCGGATTAGATATTATCGACTTTGGATTTCAGTCGGGTGCCGGTGGTCTCAATGGAACGTTGTCGATATCAACGGACGGCGCCACAAACCTTGCATCGACGAACATTTTGAATGGCCCCTTAGCGCAAGATAATGTCGCGTTTTTCGGAATCATTGACATGGTGGGTGGTTTCAGCACAGTGACGCTAACAGCGACCACTACAAACGACATTATTGCCTTTGATGGCATTCGTTTCGGTGTCACGCCCGTTCCGGAACCTTCTAGCTTGGCTCTTGGCGGCATCGCTTTATTGAGCTTTGGTGGAGCTGCTTGGAGACGGCGTCGAAAGCGGCGCTCGCAAGCTGTTTAGCCTAAGTTCGTAGCCCGCGTCTTGCCGATCATTGGCTTGCCTTTCGCTGTTCGCCGCTCTCTTCAGTTGTCGAGAATCATTTCTGCACGTCCCTCGCTCACTCTCAGGCATGTTGCACTGTTTCAATGCCTTCGGCATTGAAGAAACGCAACATCAAACTCACGCTTCGGGTTACGTTTGGGTGGCTCACTGTGTGTTCGCTGTTTGATCACCACGCAGTGATTCGTCATAATCTTTAGAGGATGATTCGGAGAGAATTCTCTAATATTACGAATCATAAGTTGACTAATCCACTTCCTGAACGCGTCCAGCAAAAGCACCAATGAGCGCCACCCGCCGTCAGATTTTTCTATCGTGCGTGACCGTTGAGTTCGGTGCGCACCGTAGCATGCTCAAGGACGACTTGAGCATGCCTCAGGTCCACGTCCAGGAGCAAAGCGACTTCATCCAAGGCGGTGGCAAGTTGCTCGAATTGTTGGACTCTTACATCCGCGAGCACTGCGAGATGGTCATCCATTTAGTCGGCAGTCGAACGGGCAGCAGCGTGAAGCTTGACGAGATTCGCTGGCTGCTGGAGACTCATCCCGATTTCCTGGAGCGTTTCGAGTTTCTCAAAGACGACTGCGAAGCCTGGCCGGTAACGCTTAGCTACACGCAGATAGAAGCCTGGCTGGCTCTATACCATGGCAAGCGGCTTCAGATTTACTTTCCCGAGAAGTCTGATCCTGCGTTGCTACCCGCGGACAACCCTCAGCGGCGACACTGGCAGCGGCTCACCGATCGCGGCGAGAACCACATCAGACTCCTGGTCGTTTGAACGATGCAGGTCAAGTGCGCGATCCGGGACTGCAGGCGTTGGTGACGGAACTTGCCAGCAACATGAATGGATTGGCTGTCATCAGCACGCGGGCTCGAGTGCGGGATATCAGTGGCTGGGAGGGAACGTCGGTTGTCTCGCACGAGCTGGATCATTTGTCGGTCGAGGCGGGTTCAGTGCTGCTTGAGGAAATCGGTGTCCAGGGAACGGCGGAAGAGTTGGCAGAAGCAGTGCAGGAAGTGGATGGCCACGCGCTTTCGGTCACGTTGGTGGGCAAGTATGTCGTGTTTGCGGCCAACGGACATGTCCAGGATCGATTTGAAATTGGCCTGCCTCGAGTCGACTTGGTGATGGGCGACAACGAGTGCGAAGAATTGGCCATTACACCAGATGTGGGCGAAATCGGTCGCGAGTTGGCACCAGATGCGGTCCGACGCCGAAAGAACTCAGAGCACACGTCGCAGACGTTCGCCAGCATCATGCAGCGGTATGAGGTTTGGCTACATGGCCTCGAGGACCGCGAGGGCGACGTGGAAGCGTGATTCGCTTGAAGGTCGCGGGACGGTATCGTTGCGAGCAACATATCCACGAAACCGTCGGCAGAATACGCACGCGGTACAAAGCGGTGTGTTACGACGACGCGCTGTGCTTTTGGAGTGAGGCGATTTATCGCCGCTTTGTGGCGCAGCCACTTTTTATCGCAGCATCGGCAACAAAACAAAGTGGCTGCGCCACATAAGAAAGCGGCGATGAATCACCGCACGCCAAAAAGTCGTTAAGAAAGCGCTTTTAGAGCGACGCCGGCGTCTATCTTGCTCTTGGCGTCCGGATGCTCTTCAGAGATTGTCTTGAGCGGCTCGGCCAGTTTCGACTTTTGCTCGACGTTGAATTCGGCTTCCAAATCGGTGACGGCTTTCAGCACGTTCTTCAGCGAGATGGCTTTTTCGAAAGTTAGCTCGCTCATCGCATTTTCGGACGATGACATCTTTGCCGCGTCGTTGAGCACATCCAGGAACACTTGGAAGCCAGCCGTTGACTTCTGTCGGCTCAACCCCAAGGCTGCGTTGATTCGTGTGTTGTTATCGCCGCTGGCCAGCAGAACTTCCAATCGTTCTTGCGCGGCCTTTTCCTTGAATAGGCCAAGGGCGTAAGCGCCCAATTGCCGAACGAACGGGTCTTCGTCCTTGGAGACTTCGATTAACTCGGTCACCAGTCCATCGTCTTCGAGTTGTTTGCCCTTTTGATTGACGCGATCAGCAATCGTCGCGATTGAGGTGATCGCGTACTTGCGTACTTCCCGGTCGCGTTGAGTCTCCATCGCCTTTCGGAGTACCGGAAGCACGGTCTGGGGCGCATCCAACAGGCTCAGCGTGCGCGCGAGGAACTCTTGCTGCTTCAAGTCATCTTCAGAAGGAGCGGTGTCGGCGAGCATCACGGAGAGCAACCCGGACAGCTCGCTGGCGACTTGAGAGTTCGAGGCTAGGTTCTGACCCTTCTCTCCGCGTTCTTGATCGGCCTTCAGAACTTGTGCCAAGCCCAGTGCGGCTTGCCAACGAATGTGCTCGTTCTTGCTACGCAGGTCAGTGACCAAGCTGCGCCAGTCTTGCTCGGACGAAGACAACTTCCAAAACAAGGTGTAAACGCCCAAGATCACCAGCACGATTAAGCCGGGCACCAGGAACAACTGAACAATGAAGCCCGCTGATGGTGGCTGGACCGGCGGCAACTCGTCGGGGTTCAGTTCGGGCGCAATGCCAGCTTCTTCTAGAGCTTGCTCGGATTCAGGCAAAGCCGAATCATACGCCGAGGTCTCGGCCGGTGTTTCATTGATTGGAGTGTCGTCAGCCATTGCTATGATCTTGGTTCTTCACCAATTCCAGGTAAGTGGCTATTCGGGTGGCTGGGGTCGAGTCTTCGAGCCCCCAGAATGGTTGATCCTGGGGGCTCGAAGACTCGTCCCCAGCCACCCCGGTATTCAACGAAGAACCATTTATTTTGCACGCTTGCCAATGCAATACAGTCGTTTGTTCGAGCGTATGAAGATTTGCCCACCACTGGGTGTCAGCGAGGCCCGGAAGATTTCATCTTCCTTGGCGCCAACTGTGTTGGTCGAGACGATTTTCATCTCGCTACCACCAGGTTCTACGGCGACCGTTTCGCCTGCTTCATTGATGAAAAATGCGAGCCCATCGAAAGAAACCGGCGTCGAGGAATTGTTGCCAGCCAGGCGACCTTGCCACTCGACGTCTCCGGTCAAGGCATTGTAGCTGGTCAATGTTCCCGGCCGCAGCGAAGCCACCAAGAGGCTCTTTTCCACAAGGATTGGTGAGGGCAAGTCGCGGCCTTTGCGAGGCGTGTGCCACGCTTGGTGAGTTTCCGTTACGTTGCCGCTGCCGTCGGGTTTGATGGCGTAGACATCGCCGGACTTTCCGTTGACCGAGAAAATCATGTCGAAACCAGGTGTCACCGTTGGAGTGCCGCGGCCATTGTAGCTTTTGCAGTACCAGTATTCTCTGCCCGTCAGTGGATTGTAAGAGCGGACTCCCGTGTCGCCGTTGACGACAACTTGGCGGCGGCCGGAATGATTGATCAGGATTGGACTGCTCCAGCCTCGCTTGTTGTCACGCTTGGTGGTCCAGATTTCTTTGCCCGTTGCTTTGTCCAGTCCCATGACGTAGGCGTTGTCATCAGAGTCGCAAACTTGAATCAGCACGTCATCGACAATCAGCGGGCATGCGGCTTCGCCCCATTGGTTATCAAACGCTCCGATCTCTTTGGACCATACGGGTTCTCCATCAATCGTGTAGCAGTGAACCCCGCCCGCTGTACCGAAGAACCCGTAGACATGTTCCCCATCTGTCGTACAACTTGCCGAGGCCCATCCGTTCATCTTGTGAGCACGATTGGGAGATCCTTTCCACGCGGTCTTTTCCCAGATCACGCGTCCGTTGTTTCGGTCCAAACAAAACACGACGCGTTCGGCACCTTGCTCGAGTGCCGTTGTCAAGAAAATGCGATTCCCCCAAATCGTGGGAGACGATTGGCCTTGGCCGCGAAGGTCGACTTGCCAAGTGACATCGTCGGCCGTCCATTTTGTAGGAAAGCCATCTTCGGTTGAGTGACCAGTGCCCAACGGACCTCGCCATTGTGGCCAATTCGAATCAAACGCGTTGGCCACATTGCCTAACAGCGAAAAGCCCACTACTGCCAAGAGAACGGTACTGAATCGTCGACCTTGGAATACCATGTTTTGCCTCGGGTACTTGTGTACGTTATTCAAATCTGTCTATTGGCCGCTCACATGCGATGGAACACATGGAATCGATTTTGGATAGGATAGCCAACAAGAAGTAAACGCTCGAACAAGCGCATTATCACACGTGGCTGACCGGCTTCGCAAGGCAATGGAAGAACGTTTCGATCGTCAATAGGAACGTCCGAAAGTTTATTGATTCAAGATTCAATTAAAAAACGCTGGCTTTCCAACTTGCTGAATTCGAGATGCTTCGTCAGAATGGTCCCCGCTGGCTCGGAAGATGGTTGCTTCATCATGTTGCTGAGCTAGAGAAGCTGTGATCAATGATTCATTGACACTTCTCCAATGACCTCCAAACCGGTCATTGTCCTGACACACATTCATTGTTCTTCATCATTTCGAGCAATCCTCGAGGCAACCGCTTAAGGATGTGTCGGTTGCGTTATCGTTGACCTCTGTTCGTTTCGACGAACTCCAACGATTAATGACAATTGATCACGGACAGATCACCCAAGTCGCTGATGCGACAATCATTTCGTTTTATTCTGATTACTTTGGGTTGGGTCGCTGGTCGGCATCAGATATCGATGACGTCTGGCGCAGGTAGCTATCGAGGCCACACTATGAACGTCTATTCCTGCGGAGTGAACGAGGGATTAATGATCGGCGATAATCTCCAAGTCACAGTGCTGGAAATCAAAAACGATGAAGTGCGAATCGGAATCACTTCATCAGATGGCGAAGAACGCTACTGGGAAGAAACACTCTACCTGGGCCAAAAAGAGGAACCCTGCGACTCTTGGCAAATCGACAGTCAGCTTGAGTTGCAATTGAACTGAGTCGCCAAACAGAAATCAGTCCAGTGGCATTTGTCGCGGAAACTCAGCAATCCAAACTGGATGCACTTGGATTAGTTCCCGACCAGCTGCCGAGACACATCGCCATTATCATGGACGGCAACGGCCGATGGGCTCAGTCACGAGGACTGCCGCGCATTGAAGGCCACCGTCGTGGCGTGAAAAGTGTCCGCGCTGTTGTCGAGGAATCTGTTGATCTCGGTATCGAGCAACTGACGCTGTATTGCTTAAGCAGCGAAAACTGGAAGCGCCCGCCCACAGAACTCAAGCTGTTGATGTTCTTGCTCGAGCAGTACTTGGTCGAAGAACGCTCTGAGATCATGCGCCAGAACATGCAGTTCTCGATCATCGGCCAACAAGACGGTTTGTCGCCGGCTGTGCTCAAAGAAATCGACAAGACCAAGGAAATGAGCTCCAGCAACACTGGCATGCGATTGTGCTTGGCCATCAACTATGGAGCTCGAGCCGAAGTCGTCGACGCGATTTCTCGGATCACCCAAAAGTGCATCGATGGCAAGCTGGCCGCAGACGAAATCGACGAACGAACAGTGTCAGATCATTTGGACACATCCGGTATGCCCGACCCAGATCTGTTAATTCGCACTGCTGGCGAAATGCGAATCAGCAATTTCCTGCTATGGCAAATCAGCTACGCCGAAATCTGGGTCACCCAAAAATTCTGGCCCGAGTTCCGAGAACCCGATCTGCAGCAAGCTATCAAAGATTTCGCCCAAAGAGACCGTCGCTATGGCGGCTTGAAGTCGAAGTAAGTTTGACCGTAATCAACGCCCCGGTCGGCGACAACTATTCGCCCAAATGTGGAAACCCGCAACTTGATGTGAACGTTGTTAATGTGCTTGCGAACGTATACTACAACCCGTAATTTCGGTACGAATCGAACGATCACGTGAGCTTCTGTGAAGACAGGCATAGATTCCTCACCGCTGTCTCCGTCACGAGATACACACTGCGGTTTGTAGGAGAACATCATGCTTGTCACCTATTGGTTGAAGGCCATCCGGAACAAACTGGAGGCGGCGGGAGCTAAGCGGCAATACAAGGTTCGGCCGCATCGACGGCGACAGCCATTGTCAGCTCAGCCGGACGCGGCGACCGCAGCAGCGAACTTGCAATCGGCGCTAAATGCATTCCAGACCAGTGTTGATGGCATCAGCGACACCTACAACTTAAATGTTGCTGCCATCGATCAGACATTTGAATCGAATGTCGCAACGATCGGTGGTAATGTTCGCACAGACGTCCAAACAGAAATCGATAACTTCGAATCGGCTGAAGGCACTCTGACGGATGCTTTTGAAACCTTGGTCGACGGCCATGCCAATACTGCCGAGTTGACCTTGGACGCTGCCGAAGCCCTATTTGATTCTCTCGAGGGTGCGGCGAATTCGCTGCTGCAAAACGAAAATCAGTCAACGACAACGGCGTTCACAAATGCCGTAAATGGTGCTGACAATGCTTTCTCGCTGGTTGACACTGCTCAGTTGGCGATTCTTGACACGGCGTACGATACGGCAGGCGACACATTCAATACGACTCAACAAGGGGCCGATCAGGCCTTGAACTTATTCATCGCTTCGCAACAGACAGCGTTTGACTCAGGTCACACAGCACTCCGCGCGATTCATGATGGCAACGTGACGACCGCTGATGCAACACATCAATTCGATGTGCAAACGGCAGAGACGATTCGGGATACGGCGACGTCGCCCTTTCCTTATATCGATTACGACCCAAGTCTGATCACAACGACTCCCGCGTTTACCGCGGTTCTGGACAACGGGCAGCAAACCTATTCAGACAACATTGCGTTGCTCGACGAGTTCTATCAGAACAACATCGAAGGACACTATGTTGACTACGACAACGATCTGGAAAACGCCCGCAATGTTCGTCAGGGTCTGATTGACGCTGCCGATGATCAGTATCGATTGGATGTCGCCCAAGCTCAGTCGACTTACGAAGCGGCGATCGCAACGGCGGAAAATGACTATGGCAATGCCGTTTATGGGCTAGGTGGACTCGAGGAGAGCTTCGATTTAACCGTTGATTTTCACGAATCCGTGTTTGATTCGGCTGTTGAGGCCGCAGAACAAGTCTACGACTCGGTGGTCGATCCGGCTCACACGGTCTTTGAGACCGCTGTCGAAACGGCTCAAGAAGCCTTTGATCGCTGGGCAGATGGAGAAGCAGGACCGTCGTCGACCACCAGCATGGTCGAAACCATCAAGGTTAGCAAAATCGAGTTCTTCACGGGCCTCACGCTTTGGCGCGTCGATTACGAAACTCTGTACTCCGGTTACGGTGATGTGATCACATGGTCGGAAACGTCACGCACCGAGCCTGTGGTCAGTGTTCGCCCGGGAGGTACGACCACTGTCACGACGATGGTTAATCTAGTTGCCACGACAACAGTCACAACGCACACGGCTAATATCCAATTGGATAAGAGTTCGCCCGTTCGCAATCCGTCGGGTGGCGTTTTGTACCGAGGGCCGATGGTGATTACGTCATCCTCGACCCCCGCCGCCACCAGCTTGAACCCGTATGAGTTGGCGCTGCATGAACGTGCGTTGTTGTTGTATCAGCGTTTGGATCAGATCCAGGACAAGTACGAAGGTACGCTCGACAACATCGGCCAAACACTGGTCAACAACATCGATTCAGCCAACGACAACTACGACAACTTGCTGGCTCCGCTTGAGACAGGATTGGACACAGCGTTGTCTGTCATCGCCGGCGGATTCAACGGATTTGTCGCCAATGAGTTCAACACTTACACGGGGATCGAGACCAGTTTTTGGGAGACCAACGCCTCATCGATGACGACCGGTACTCCGCCAAACCTGACGCCCTTGTATACAGCAGCCAAGAACTTCTATGTCAACAATCCCGACAAGGCCGTGGATTCGACGATCGCCGCCGGGGCTCAAATCGTTGGATTCGTCACGGCCGAGCGGGCACTCGACACGACTCGCGATCAAGCCATCATTCAGGCTCATTATACCGCGGACGTGGACGAAGCCAATGCCGAGAAAAATGCCGCGGACAAAGTCATCAACGCTCAAGAAGAATTCCTGTTGGACGTTGCCGACATCAACACGGACTACGAAATCGTTACGGAGACGCGAACTACGGCTCGCGACCAGAGCATCGCCAACGCGGCGCATACATTCGAGCTGGTCGTCAACGGCGAGGAAGAGACCAAGGGCAAAGCCGTTACTCTGGCACAAAAGGGATTCGACTACGGTTACGCGTCGGCGCTGGAAGTCTTCAACCTGGGCGAGTTAACTGAGTGGGTCGACCTCGCCACCGATTCCATCAACGCCAGCCAAGTTTTGACAACAGCCCTGGGAGTCGCCTCACACGACCGTTTGGACTCCTACGCCGCAGCCGGTCCGGTTTACACGGCACTGGCAACGGCAGCCGGAGTGAATCTTGCCAACGATCTTGGCACCGAGAGGATCAACCATACCTCCGACATCGGCAACCAGGGCGTCCTGGCAACGACCACGGTCGCCACAAGCTTGGCCTCGATGTACAGCAGCTACTTCGGCGGCTCCCCCGATGTAACCACGGTCGCTGACGCGTGGAAGGATTACGCCATCGACCTCTCCGAAGCGGCTCGCGATGAGTACAACACGATCGCCAATTCGCTGGGTACCTTTTGGAACGACACAGAATCGTTGTCCCAATCCATCGAAACGTTGATCGCTGGCGCAGACACGACCTACGGCACGCTCATGAGGAATGCCGAGTCCGCTCGCCGCAACGTCGCCATCACTTCGGTGACCTCTGCATTGGAATCCTTTGCGGATGACGCGAAAGATTACGCGGATACAGTCGTCACCGAAGTGCGAAACCTCTACGACAGTGCGTCCGGCGCAGCAAATAGTTTCATTAACGATGTGAACACAGACTACATTCCGTACATGACCAGTGTGGCGGCGCAGGCGCTCAGTTCAGTGGAATTGGTCATTGATGACTTTGCAATTGCATTGAGAGATTCCACCGACGAAGTAAAAACGCAAAGGGTTGGTCAGTTTCTGCATCTTCGAAATGCGTTTCTGAGTATTGCCAGTGCTGATGATCCGGTTGCTGTGGAGCGTGTCAAGGACGATGTTTCACAGGCCGTTCTCGACCTTGTCATCTACCGTGACGAAGTCGCCGGAATGAACGTTACCATCGCACCCAATGTCACTCCAATCCCGCTTCCACCTTCGGCGAATGCCTGGTTGCTCGAAAACGTGGGAACAATCGGGCTTAATGGCTTAGTTGGTTTTCTAAATGGATTTCGAACGACTGCTACTCAGGTGGGCTCGACAATTGACGATGTTCTCAGTGGCAAGTGGTGGGATTCCACGATTTCGCATCTGTCGTTTTCTGCCAGCTATAACCTGAATTCGGAAGTCGCAACAGCGGGACGGTTGATTGCTACTGGTGGTCCCATATTTGGGACACTGAATTATGTCGGAGTTAAGCTTGGTTTGGTTACGGATACTGTAGGCATGGGGCTTGAGTGGGTCGCAAGTTTGGACCCCGAAGCGGCAACACGTGGCGAGCTTTCGGTCGAATTCCTGGACGAAGTCGCAACGGCGGGAATTCCTGCGGGGCCACTTACCAAAGGAGCAGCAAAATTAAAGAGATTGCTCAAGCTGAAACCGCAACGAACTGTTAATCAGGCTGCAGAAGGAATCGATTTAGCTGACGACGTACTACGCGAGGTCGATTCAGTCGTACTCGAACGCCTACGACTTGGCGCCGAGATCGAGATCCCGGCTGGGACACGAGGCATCCGAAAGATGATGTCAGATCTTTCGGTCGTGTCTGGCAACGAAGTGGGCCTGCTTCGAATGGCAGACGGACGTCGGCTCCTCGTCATGGGTGGCCCAAATGCCATTCGATTGCCAAGGAATACGGCACGAATTATCGCGCACACGCATCCGAGGGGGCGACTTAGTTTTTCGGCGGCCGACCTACGAGCGCTGAATGCTCGTGGGCAAACCATGTCGGTAATCATCTCACCTTGGGACGATATCGCGGTTATCTTGCGAGTTGGGGGAAATTGAAATGGAACCGACTACGTTGACATATCAAAAGGTTGACTCCGATGGGGCTGTCGCGACCTGCACCATAGAGCGTTTGGAGGACGGAAGCGTGTACGTGACTGGTGATGAATTCGGAGAATTGATCGTCGAGTTCACACCCGACGCCCTTGAACGCGCAATTGGGCACGTTACCGACGCTGGATACGAGGAGGGTTGAACTTGATCCGATTCCTGGGGCCAAACAAAGGGGACATTCAGAATGTCCGAATGTCCGCTTTGTTTTGCCGATTTCCACAGCAGATGATCCGGTCGCAGTAGCTCGTGCTCCAGAAGAAGCGAGTAATCCGACACTCGAAGCGGTGGTTTATCGAGACGAAGTAACTGGAATCACAATTACGCTCTTAAGTCTATTGCCTCTGCCATCAAGCACGATAACGAACGAATGGATATTGCGTCAGGGCGTCACCTCAAGTGTCACTCGAATCGTCAATTTTCTCTCAGGTGGCCGGATGACTGGGATTTACGCGTCATCGCTGAAAGACGATTTGCTCGATCTAGACTTCGCAGATGCGGCAACATCAGTACTAAGTTTCGATCTAAGCGCCATAAATGACGCTGGCACGTTCGGTGACATCATGAAATTCCCGCTTGATCCCGGTGGATTCATGCTGCACCAAGTGGGATTAGGCGAAGATCGTGTAGGGGCAGTCTTTGACATGACCGCAAACGCCCTTGATCCAGAGGCCGCCCAGTCCCTTTTGAATGAAGTTCACTCCCATTCTTGGGCCATTCAGTTTGAGGAACTGGAGTATTATGAGCCAGATTATGAAACAAATCGAACATTTGGTCTCGTTTACGAATTCGAACACAATGTGTTTCTTTGTAGCAATTACGACGAGTCATTCTTTTCTGATTTTCACATTCCTGCAGAAATCGCTTCTGGCTATTTGAAAGCGTTTGATGCAGTTGCGCGTTTCCTCAAGGAACAACTTGGCTTAGAGGCCCTTTAGATCTTAGGGAGTCAAACATGGCAAGGTTCCAGGACTCTTTGATGGGTGGTTCGGTCCAACACCTCACAGGCACTACTTTTTGCGCCCGCTCGGCTCGAAAAAAATAGAAGGTCCGTCAGGACTCCCCTTTGTTTCCTCCCCCTTGGCGGATGATTCTGTGGCAACTCAATTCCAACGTATAGATTGGAATCTATACGTTGGTGCCACCAATTCATGAGAACGGTTAGTTCGACACTGAGTCTTCGTGAGATTACTCTTTCATCTCCAGACTTTGATCGAGAACTTCATCGTCTCGTCGAGTTTTGACCGCACGAGCCTAGATTCAACGACATAATTGGTTCGCTGATGAAATCTTGTTCCAGCAAGCGATTGACCATTCGCTACAGCCGAAAACTCATTGCTCTAGCCATCGTTGTTATCAATGCGTCTTGGTGTGATGCATCCGATTCCAAGCCGGAACATCTCAACGTGCTCTTCATCGCGATCGATGACATGCGTCCGGCATTGGGTTGTTACGGGGATCGCGTCGCCGTCTCGCCCAACATCGATCGCTTGGCGAAACGTGGTGTTGTCTTCAATCGAGCTTACTGCCAGCAAGCCGTTTGTTGTCCTTCGCGGCTGTCGATTTTGACGGCGCGGCGACCAGACACGATTCGTGTTTGGGATCTGAAGACGCATTTTCGTGATACGTTGCCTGACGTTGTTACGTTGCCTCAACACTTCAAGAACAACGGGTATCACACACAAAGCATTGGCAAGATCTATCATGGAAGCGGCAAGCCATCCAAAGATCCCCCGTCGTGGTCAGCGCCACCGTTGCATGATTACGTCCGTGATCCCAAGCTGCGTTATGCATTGGCTAAGAACCTGCAAGGCAGCGGGCTGAAGCGTGCGGCGTCGGAGTCGGCCGATGTTGACGACAACACTTACATTGATGGCATCGTCTGCGACGCGGTAGTGAAAACGCTGGGCGAACTGAGTTCGAAGCAACAGCCGTTCTTTCTTGCTGTTGGTTTTCGCAAACCGCATCTTCCGTTTTGTGCTCCGAAGAAGTACTGGGACTTGTACGAACGCGAAAGTATCCCGCTCCCAGTCAGCGGCAAGCTCCCGAAAGACGCGCCGGAGTTGGCAACGCGAAGTTGGCGTGAATTGGAAGGCTACTCGGACATCCCGAAAGACGGAAACATAACGACGGCCAAGATTCGTGAGTTGCGGCATGGCTACTACGCTTGCGTTAGCTATGTCGACGCCTTGGTGGGACGGCTACTTGATGAGGTCCGCAAGTTAAAGCTCGAAGACAACACAGTGATCGTCTTGTGGGGAGACCACGGTTTCCATCTCGGTGAGCAAGGTCTATGGACTAAGGCCAACAACTACGAACTGTCAACACGCGTGCCGCTGATCGTTTCCGCGCCTGGGCAGAGTCACGGTGTCAAAACCGACGCACTGGTTGAGTTTGTCGACGTTTATCCTACTCTTGCTGACATTTGCGGCTTGGATGCTCCCAAAGGTGTTGAGGGCATCAGCCTTACACCGCTGTTTGATCAACCGAACCAAAGTTGGAAGCGTGCGGTTTTCAGCCAGTACCCGCGATCTTTCCAATCAAACCGACATCGCAGCCATGGCGACATCATGGGCTACGCTGTGAGAACGCAACGCTTTCGCTATGTTGAGTGGCGCGAGTGGAAATCGAAAATGGTCGTTGCTCGCGAGCTATACGACCATGATTCCGATCCACACGAGACACGGAACGTTGCCGCTGACCCCCAACGTGCCAGTACTACTCAGAAACTTGCTGGCATTTTGGCTGACGGCTGGAAATCTGCGTTGCCAAGAGTTTCTCGCTGAGCACAAAGTGCACGCAATCAGTTTTTGAGGATGCAATGATGACTAAAGACCACAGAATCTTGGTGGCAACACTTTCCATCTCGATAGCTCTTGCAGCGTTGTTTGTTGACACGGCTAGCGCGGAAGAACGCATTCAGCCATGGGAGAAAAAGGGCCGGATTCTTGCTCCGGGTTTCGCTGGGAATAGATCGGCTCACGTTCTGTCGGCTCCGTGTGTCATCAAGCTCAAGAGCGGGCGGCTTCGCATGTACTTCTGGGCGGTCGGTCAAGGTGGCCATAGCTTGTTTGCTGCCGAAGCGTCTCGTAACGATCCGATACAGTGGAAACTCATCAACGAAAAGCCGCTCCTGGTCGCCGACACGAGCAACAACATCCGCAGTCAAGGGCCAAGTTTCCCGTGGGTCGTGCCGCGTGAGGACGCGCCGTGGCTGCTTTATTATTGTGCGTGGGGAACGTGGGCGCCACCGGGCGAGCTTCCCAACCGAACGTCACTGGCGATCAGTGAAGATCAAGGACTCACCTGGAAAGTCACGAAAGAACCGTTGTTGCCATTGGGTCCGCCTGGCTCATTCGACGCTGGCATAACAGGATCGGTTTGCGTGCTGAGGCTCGCATCAAGCGACTACCGCATGTGGTACACGGCGGGCGAACGTTACGAACTGATCGAGGGAAGCAAACGAGGAATCGTTCATCTTGGTTATGCGACCTCAAAAGATGGTGTCGAGTGGCAGCGTCATCCGAAGCCGTTGCTTTCACCGAGGCTCGGCAAAGTTGAGCCTTTTGAAGCCGTCGTTTCCAAGCCATCCGTGCTCAAACTTGACGGCACGTATCATATGTGGTTCAGCGTCTACAAAATGAAAGGCAAGGGATACCGACTCGAATATGCTAGTAGCAAGGATGGCGTGAATTGGCAGCGAGCATTCGACAAAGAGCTGATGCCTCTAACGCCTGATGGCTTCGACTCAGTCAATCAATCCTACCCAAACGTAATTGAAGTCGAGGACGAACTATGGATGTTCTACGTCGGCAATAACTTTGGATCGACGGGAATCGGCTGGGCAACGATGAAGAAATCGGCTTTGAAATAGGGTCCAGATGAAAAGGTTGTTCACAACTTGCCTGTTGATCGCATTGGCGTTGACGACTTCAGCCGTCAGCGCGCAACGGCCGAACGTCTTGTTCCTTGCCGTTGATGACATGAAGGATTGGGTGACTTGCCTGGGCGGCTATGAAGGAAAGGTTGACACAAAGAACATCGATCGGTTGGCCGACCGCGGAATGCTGTTCACGAACGCGCATTGCGTGTCGCCCAAGTGTGCACCGTCGCGAGCTGCGATTCTTACTGGGCTGCGACCATCGACGACCGGCTTATACGACAACGGTCATTGGTGGCTGCCAAATCTTCCCAAGGTCGTCACAATTCCAGTGCAATTTCGAAAGCACGGCTATCGAGTTGCTGGTGCTGGCAAGGTATTCCATCACACTGCAGGCAACCATCCTCCGAATCAATGGGACGACTTCTTTCGCTTGACGTTTCGCGAAGATCCTTGGTTTCGTGGCGTCAAGTTGAACTATCCGTGGTCGAAGCACACGCCATTTCCCGACGGTTTTCCATTCAGCGGAGTGAAAGGGCTCGGCCACGAGAACGATTGGGGCTCGTTGAAGATCGCCGATGGCGAGTACGATGACGAACTGACCGTGCAGTACGCGATTCGCTTTCTCGAGCAAAAACAAGAGAAGCCATTCTTTCTTGGCTGTGGATTGTTTCGTCCGCATCTGCCTTGGTACGTACCGAAGCGATACTTCGATCGTTATCCGCTTGACGAAATCGTGTTGCCGAAGGTTCTCAAGGGTGATCTCGATGACGTACCACCACCAGGAGTGAAATTCGCGAAGGCGCGGCGCAGCGACTTTGAAGCAATCAAGAAAGCGGGCAAGTGGAAGCATGCTGTGCAAGCTTACTTGGCTAGCATCACTTGCACCGACGAACGGTTAGGCCGCGTGCTCGACGCGCTGCACCGAAGTCCTCATGCCAACAACACGATTGTGATGCTTTGGTCGGACCATGGTTGGCATCTTGGCGAGAAACAACATTGGCACAAAACGACGTTGTGGGAAGAGGCGACTCGCGTGCCGCTCATTATTCACGCGCCAAAACACAAACCGGGAGTCTGCGATCGTCCGGTGAGTTTGCTTGATCTCTATCCAACGTTGAACGAACTTTGCGGATTCGCTCAGATCAAGAATCTGTCTGACATTCAAGACTTGGACGGCGTGTCGCTTGTCCCGCTGTTACGAAACCCAGAGTCTTCCTGGAATCGCCCAGCGGTCACCGAATACAAACGTGGCAACGCCGCCGTTCGTTCAGACCGCTACCGCTACATTCGCTACCACGACGGCAGCGAGGAATTGTACGATCACCGAAACGATCCGAACGAATGGCACAACATTGCTGCCAGCAAGGATCATCAGAGTGTTAAGCAGCAGCTTGCTATGTGGATCGTGAAGGATTGGGCGGAGTCGGCCCCGACGAAGAAAGCCTTCGAATTCGATCCGCACAAGTTTACTTGGACGAACAAGAAAACAGGCGAAGTTATCCACGGGAAACGTCAAGAATGAAATCAGCGATTCACACAGTGTTCTGCGCATGGGCACTTCAATGCACAGCAGCTGTTTACGCTGGCGAGGAAACTCCGAAGACAAACGTCGTGCTCATTCTCATTGATGACCTTGGCTGGAATGACGTCGGTTGTTACGGCAGTGACTACTACAAGACGCCCAACATCGATCGGCTCGCCAACGAGGGTATGCGGTTCACGGATGGTTATGCCGCGTGCAATGTTTGCTCGCCAACGCGAGCTGCCATCTTGACGGGTAAGTATCCAGCGCGACTGCTGCTGACTCAGTGGTTACCGTCCGGTCGTTGGAGCTCGACGAAGAACAAAATGCGCGAGGGGCGCTATGTCTCGAACTTGCCCCTGGAAGAGGGGACGATTGCCGAGGCCTTGCGCGAGGCGGGCTATCGAACAGGCTTTATGGGCAAGTGGCATTTGGGCACAGAGACTTACTACTACCCAGAACATCAAGGCTTCGACGTCAACATCGCAGGGCGAGATTACGGTGCGCCTGGGAGTTACTTCTACCCATTCAAAGGAAGCTGGAAGATTCCCACGACCGGCCAAACACTGTTCAAGGAGACTCCGCTACAGGGACAGAAAGGTGACTACTTGGTCGATCGACTTGCCGAAGAAGCAGAGAAGTTCATTCGCGAGAGTACGGACAAGCCGTTCTTTCTGATGCTCTCGCACTATGCAGTCCACGCGCCATTGCAAGGCAAGCCCAACAAAATCCCGCGCTACGAACGTATCGCAAAAAAGAAGCGGCAAGGCAAACCAGCATATGCAGCGATGGTGGAAAGCGTTGACGATAGCGTTGGTCGCGTCATGAAGACGTTGGTTGAACTGAAGCTCGATCAAAACACAATGATCATCTTCACCAGTGACAATGGCGGCTTTGCCAAGGCGACAAACAATTCGCCGCTGCGGGCCAACAAAGGATCCAACTACGAAGGCGGCCTCCGAGTGCCCGTCATTGTCAAGTGGCCCGGTCACACTAAGCCCGGCAGTGTTTCAAGCGAACCAATCACGAGCACGGACTTCTACCCTACAATTCTCGCTGCCACCAACCAGAATCTCCGGCCGCATCAACATGTGGATGGCAAGAACCTCGTCCCAGTTTTAACCGGCAAGGGTTCGCTGAATCGCGAAGCCATCTATTGGCACTACCCGCACTACAACCAGCACCCACAAAGCTTTCCGTCCGGCGTGATTCGTGCTGGTGATTGGAAACTGATCGAGGCGTTCGAAACCGGCAAGTTGTCTTTATACAACCTTAAAGATGATTTGGGTGAGACCAACGACTTGTCCGCAAAGCAACCCACCAAGACCGCCGAATTACATGCCAAGTTGAAAGCGTGGCGCAACGAAGTCGGCGCCGATCCAATGCGTGCTAACCCTGAATACCAAGCGGTCAAAAAGTGAGATCACTTGTGTGATCATCTCAAAGGTGTACTGCCCAGTTGTCGGCGGATTAGACCGATCTGACCGGCGTGCAACATTTCGTGCTGAGCGGCCCACTGAAGGGCTCCCAATTTGGTGGTGAACATGGGATGTGCCGGGGTCGTTTCTTCATCCAATCCAGATTCGGAAAGTTCCGCGAGCTCGGATTCTGTGGCTCGGAAAACAGGGTCGAATACTGTCCGGATTTCCGCTGGACTCGGATAAATATCCGCTTCGGGGCTCGGCTCCGATCCTTTGCCGAACAGTGAAAAGTAGTCTGCAGGTAACAGCTCCGCATCCGTTTCGTGCTCTCCGCGAATTCGTCGCAGGCACAATGCGTATTGGCAAACGGCTAAGTGGCCCACTTGCCAAGCCACATGCGTCACACCATCTGCTGGTTGACGAAACCACTCGGCATCCTGGACGTTGTCAATCAAATCAGCCGTGTATCGGCGCACCTTTTGGATTTCGCCTAAGACCAAATCGCGCTTCGACATTGATGCCTCCATCTCAATCATGTTGGAACGTTCTAAGCCAGCAAATCCTCGACGACGTGGCCGTGCACGTTTGTTAGTCGGCGTTCGATTCCGTTGTGATAAAAAGTCAAGCGCTTGTGGCCGAGCCCCAACAGGTGCAACACGGTGGCGTGGAAATCGTGCCAGTGCACGCGGTTTTCGACGGCTTGCCAACCAGTGTCGTCCGTGGCTCCGTAAGCAAACCCGCTTTTCACACCGCCGCCAGCCATCAAGACCGTGAAACCCTTCTCGTTGTGATCGCGGCCCTTGCCAACAACATTGGCGGCCGATTGAGTGAAGGGCGTGCGGCCAAACTCGGACGTGAACAGGATCAGCGTGTCATCGAGCATCCCACGTTGTTTCAAGTCGCTGATCAAAGCGGCAATGGGTTGATCGATGCGTTTAGCTTCGCGACCGTGATTCTCGACCATGTCTTCGTGACCGTCCCAATTGATTCGCGGGCGGCCAAAAGCACCACCGGAGAACAATTGAACGAATCGAACGCCTTTCTCCAGCATTCGGCGAGCGAGCAAACAGCCACGGCCGAAATCTTGTGTTTCTTTGCCTTCG
>PBMZ01000176.1 GCA_002722955.1 Planctomycetaceae bacterium
CGTTGCCGTTGTTGCCGTTGATGCGAATTGTCTCAACGGTATTCAATGGCTCGCCTGTGTTCGATGCCGAACTATCGGTATTGATAACAGTTAAGGTCGATGTACCTTCAGTGATCAACAACTCGCTGGTCATCGTTGGATCATCGACGAACAGCGATTGTGACAACGTGATGCGATCTGTCTGGCTATCTCCTCGAACCTCCAATTCGTCGTTATCAGCACCGCCATTGACCGAGTCATTGCCGTCGATCGAGCCACGCCATAACGTTTGGTCTTGGCCGATTCCACCATCGATCGAATCGTCGCCGCCTTGGCCGCGTAGTTCGTCGTCGCCACCACCGCCTTCAAGCAGATCGTTGTCCGCTCCACCGAACAAGACATCGTTGCCATTTCCGCCATTCATCGAGTCTTGACCGGCACCGCCCAACAGCAAATCATCGCCGTCAGCTCCGCGAAGGATATCGTTACCCTCGGCACCAATCAGTGTATCACCCTGGAAATTGGTCGGTACGGGCGGAGGTCCCGGATCTGTGGGAGCATTGGGATTCGTCGCACCTAGGCTTGAGACATAGACAGTCGTATCAAGCAGTGTGTCCGAAGTGTCTGCCAAAATAATCGTCAGGGTATTGTTGACCGAACCGTCGCCAACCGGAGCTTGGAACAATAGACGCCCGTTGCCATTTGGTGCCAGGATACCATCAAGCTCGGTACCTGGAATGGCTTGGAAATCTGGATGACTAATGTTCACAGCGGCACCGTTGACGGTGGCTATGTTTTCGCCGTTCAAGAACAGTCCAAAGCCGTCAACAAATGATGAGCCAACGAATTCCGGGAACTCTTCACTACCGAATGCGACTTCGAAGAAGACTGTGTCGAACCCTTGTTCCATGTCAAAGTTGATGTCGAGTTGAGTGACATCAAAGTGCTGGAACTGGCCCCCCGTGATTTGGTCAAGAAGTAGTTCCTGTCCAGCCGTTGCGGGGGTGTTATAGGATGTTGTCAGGCCAACTGACGTGTTTGGTCCGTTGGTGTAATCCGCGATATCACCAGTGCTCAGGATGATACCATCACGTGTCAGGTCATAGACATCCGGTGTGGAATCTACCGTGTAAAGTCCCGACGAAATAGCGCCGGTAATGTCGCTGTTCCCCGAAAGTGTGCCACCATTCACGATAATTCCCGTACCACCGCCGGCGATCAAGGCATTCGCCAAACTCGTCGCGTTACCACTACCGGTGGCAGTAATGTTAGCGAGGGGCAATTCGTCCTTTGTAGCTTGTTTTCTCGGTACATTTGCCTCGCGAATCAACTGTCCTGGCAATGGATCGACGATCAATAGATCTAAGTTATCAAGAGCCACGATACGACCGAATTCACGGTCGGTGTTTGTTATCGCGTTACCAAATATGAACGACGGCGAGACTACGCGAGTAATACCCGTCGACGACGTAACTACCGAAGTATCTGATTCTTCAGACTCGCCGTCTTCGGTTGCTTCAACCTCAGTTGGTGTACTTGGCACTCTGGTTGGAAATACTGTTGTCGATAAGTCTGGCAGCCCCGTCGTTGTAAAGATATCAATACCACCAGTGGGGAAGGCCTCAAGTTGCTCCTTAGTCAACGTGGAATTCTGTAGGGCCAAAGCCGTCGACTGTTGGATGGAACCTGGTGCGTATGGATCAGCTTGGCTAATGTCGACCACGTATCCCAAGTCCGCCAGCGAGGCAACCGTCATAGCGCTGATGGGTCGCACACTTCCACTCAAGAACCCTGTCATCAATTCACTGTTAAAGACGGATTCGCGCCAGTGGCCGTCTGCTGTGCCGGGACCACCCATTGCTTCAACCGGCACGTCGGCTTCGTTCAGTGCAAAGTTCGAGTTATATTCTGCGGTCGCTTGTGGCCCAACAAATCGAGGATCAGTTCCGCCACCGGATGCTGGGTTGATCAACAAGTTTTTCTGCTGCCAAATCGTGCCGAAACCAAGTACGTGCAGCATCTCGTGCAGAATCGTATCCTGTAACGCACCCGATGCTTCGAGTCCTGCTAGGTCAGCGGTGTCAAATTGCATGACACCTGCAGATGGCAAGAACGTTCCTGCCCGAACAGCAGTCGGACCTGCAGCTCCCAAAATGCCACCGGGACCATCAATGTCCATGCCTTGAGCCAAGATTACAACGTCATCAACTTGACCAAAGCCAGGAACGGCAACATCGGGTAAGTCACCGATAATGATGTCTTGCAATCGCTGTGCGGCTGTGGCAAAGACAGCCTGCTGCGATGGTGTCAATCCACCAGCGAATTGAACGTCAATGTCGTATTCGCTGTTGCCTGGAGTTGGATCGGGATCAGGATCGACTCCGTCGTCATCAATAATTGTTCCAGTACCTTCACCTACGGCGATGGTTGTACCAACCGGATTGAACAAGGAAACCGTGAATTCCTCGGTCGTTTCTTCGATATCATCACCGATGACGGGAACTCGAATCGAAGCTGAAGTCGACCCCGCAGGAATGGTCACCGTTCCTTGCGTACTAATAAAGTCATCACCAGCAAGAGCAGTTCCGCTGTTCGTCGCGAATTGAACGCTAACGTCTTGCTCCAATGTAGCTTGCAGGTTGACCGTGAAAACGGCGTCTGTCGTTAACGGAGTTTCATTCAAAATGACTTCAACGTTTTCGATGGCGAACGATTCGTTATTTCCGCCTTCGTAAAAAGACCCATCAGCAAAGAATTCGATAACTAAAGTGTCAGCGGTGTGTGGAATGTTGTTGAAATCGGAATCGAGTCCGAGGTTATAGCCGGTATCTGGCTGGTTGTCTTCAGGACCAAATCCGAGATCGGTGAACGGCGAGGGGGTCAACAAGCCACCGCCCGGTGGTACATATCCTTGACCTGGCCCTAAGTTGCGGAAGTTTTCTCGAAAGACCAAGTCGCCATCGACACTGACGTTGAAGAAGTCAGGACCAGTTACTTCAGGCAAGCCGTCCCATGAGTTAATGGCGGCGAACAGGAAGTTCAAATCGATACTGGTATGTGAAGGTAAGTCCGTAAGTGTCAGCGTAATTGGTGAGCTGGGAACGGAACCTGGTTCCTCTACTGTTCCGCCAGAATCGTTACGCAAGAAACTGCCTGAGAAGTTGTTGCCGTTTAAGCCAACGCCTTCATATCCTTGGACGAGATCGACGAAACCAACCCCGGAGAACTCAGGGGGAATGCCATCTTCAAAGTCCGTAGAGAATACAGTGAGATTGGTGGTGCCGCCCGGGCCTTCGGGATCGATGATAACATCGTTAATACGGAATCCTCGGTCGACACTGTCTAGGACGTCGTTTCCGGCGCCACCATCAATAATGTCCAAACCAAGTCCACCGAACATGGTGTCCGCGCCGCCTTGCCCGCGCAACGTATCGTCGCCATTGCCACCAAAGATGACATCACGTTCCGCACCACCTTGAACTCGGTCGTTGCCATCGCCTCCGTTGAGGTTGTCGCGGCCTGCCGCACCGATCAGCGTATCGTCTCCGCTTCCACCGATTAGCGAATCATTGTTGCCGCCGCCTTCCAAACGGTCATTGCCATCACCTCCAAGCAACGTGTCGTCGTGTTCTATACCGCGCAACGTGTCGTCATCGTCACCGCCCGATATTGAGTCAGCACCCATGTTTCCTTCGATAACGTCGTTGCCCGAACCACCATCAAGCGTATCGCTGCCGAAGCCGCCGGAAATTGTGTCCGAACCATCTCCGCCATCGACGACGTCGCGGCTTGCACCGGCCGTAATTGAATCAGACCCATTCCCACCAGCAATCGTATCTTGTCCATCGCCACCCGAAATTATGTCGCCACCGTCGCCGCCACCGATGTCATCGTGGCCGTCTTCACCGACTAAGCTGTCATTGCCCGAGTCGCCAAGAATTTGGTCGTCACCGTCTTGCCCATTGATTGTGTCATCGCCAGCTTGACCATTGATTGTGTCGTCGCCGTCGCCGCCAAGAATGTTGTCAGCGAATGGGCTGCCAACGATATTGTCGGCCCCGTCGCCACCATCGACTTGGATCGTCGCCAAATTCGTGAAAGCTGATCCAGTCACACCCGAAAGATCGATTGTGTCTTGATTGTTTCCGCCACGGATTTCGATCGACGTGATCGAGGCTGTCGTGACATTGTTGACCGACGACAACGGAGAGCCATTGCCGACGACTTGGACGAATCCAGGATTGTCTGGATCTTCTTGAATCGAGACAGAGTCCAGACCGTCAGTGATCACAGTCAGCTCACCGTCGAGAAACAGAGCGGTGACCGTGAGTAATGTACGGTCTTCCAATCGCTCAATCGCCGACTTGTGCTCGGCATGCGATCGCCGTCGATTGTTGGATGCTCTTAGTCGAGTTCGAACGGAATGAAGCCACGATTTGAAGTGCATAGTTCCCATCCCTGGGGATTAATCGCACATCCATGCAGTCCACTTGCATGGGGCGAAGGAGCAAACCGTTTTGGCTTACACCATCCGCATGTGTGCATCTCTAGGCGTGATAGTCTTCGAAACGTTCACTGCGCTGGCAATCGCTGCTTTCACAAACGATAGGCACTGGCGTCGGATGAATCAGGATTCAGAACCAACACGGTATGCGTGCGCAATAGAGAATGTCTCTGCGTATCTACATCCTCTATTTCGAGGCGTTTCATCCATTACAATCGTCTCGTTCCGGACAATTGGTAAAACTTAACGCGCAGAATTGGGAAGCTTTTCCTAGATTGCCCGGTGTGAACTGAATTCGTTCAGAATCTGCCGAAATGGGCTCAAGATGTCGCGGGCAAAATGATAACGATAACTGTGTCGCGACTTGGGAGTACTAGCGAACGATTGATAGGTGGGGAATCGTGGCGACATCTTCGTCGTCGCTAAGTTTGGAAAGCTGTTCGTCGATGTACTCAAGTCGCTGCTCAAGTTCGTCGCTTTGGCTAGCCCAGCGATCCTGCCAAGTTCTAAACAGCCGTTGCATCTGATGATCGTGCTGTTTGCTGGCCTCCATGCTTTGGTGTAGACGCAACAGTGAATCGCTGAGTCGCGATTTAGTGGCAGCGGGCGGTTGACGTTCTGGCCGAAAAGACGGCATTCAAGACTCCCAGGAGTGGCAAAGAGTTGGCTCGAATGGATAGTTGTTGCGTGGTATTGACGAGTTGGCGGCGTCAGCCCAGGAAACAACGCTGGTGAAAGACGTTGGCAGCCTCAATGAGGGTAAGTGCTCATCAGCTGAAAATCAGGCGGGAAAGATATGGAGGGAACCACCGTGCATCTGCGAACGCCAGAACGGTGGAATGTGGGAAGACCGTACACGTGAGAACGCCGGCGTAACTTGGCGACTATGCACAGCCTGGCTTAACAGACATCGGCATTCGCGATTGTCAAAATTAACCGTTTAGGCTGATATGCAAGAATGTTGAAAGTGGCGAGGCTGCGCAAATGTTACAGATAAAACAACGCGTCCAATGCGCGAGCCTTGGCGAGTGACTCGTTGGCGACTAGGATGCGAGGTTCCAGCGGTACAACGCCTCAATTATGAATTTAAATAGCTTAGAATAGAGGAAGTCGAACGTGACTCAGTCGCTAATTGGTGCTCAAAAGCAGGAACTCGATACCCCAATTCTGTGCATCGATCTAGATGTCATGGAAACCAATATCGATAAGATGGCCACGTTCATGAAAGAACGTGGCAAACAATGGCGTCCCCATCAGAAATGCCACAAAACCCCCGCGATCGCGTTGAAGCAAATCAAAGCTGGAGCCATCGGCGTTACATGCGCGAAGATTTCTGATGCTGAAGTGATGGCAGGAGCTGGAATCGAAGATATTCTGGTTGCCAATATGATCGTCGGAGAGCGAAAGGTTCAGCGGGTTGCCTCATTGTGCCGATGGGCAAATCCGATGATTTGCTGCGATCACTATGCTCAGGTCGAGCCAATTGCTGCAGCTTGCCGATCTGCCGGCGTAAATTGCCGGTTAATGATTGAAGTCAACATTGGGCTCGACCGAGTCGGAATTAATCCAGGACGTGATACGCTGGAATTAGCCCAGGCCATCGACAAGCTTGAAGGAGTATACTTGGGCGGAATCATGGGTTATGAAGGCCACTTGCTAGACATTCCGGATCAAGATGAGAAGCGTCAGAAGATTAATGAAGCGATGGGCGTCCTTGTTGACAGCCATGAAAAGATCATCGCTAGTGGCATCGAATGTCCCGTTGTTAGCGCGGGAGGCACTGGTTCTTATCAGATCACTTCAGACTGTCCCGGGATCACCGAATTACAAGCAGGTGGCGGCATCTTTGCGGATCCGCTTTATCAAACTCAATGTATGCTGAAGAATCTGGATTGCTCGCTCTCGGTCTGGGTCACTGTTGTAAGTCGACCAGCAAAGGAACGCGCGATCCTGGACGCGGGACGGAAAACGCACTTTCCCGACTTCCACATGCCGTTGGTTAAGGGCATTGAAGGCGCCGAAGTAACAGCAGTAAGTGCTGAGCATTGTACTCTAGAATTGACCGGGGCCGCTCAAGACCTGCAAATCGGTGATCGTATCGAGATCATTCCTGGTTATGCAGACTTTACGACTGTCTTGCACGAGGCGTTTTACGGATTCCGCGGCGATCGCCTAGAAACCGTTTGGCCAATTCTTGGTCGTGGAAAGTTTCAATAATATTAACTTGGAAACTGACCGGTAAGCAGGACCGTCAGGGCTTTGCCTGCAAATGTCCTCTTAATTAATCCGTGTCTCCCAGTTATTTCACCGTGTGAGCGATCTGCACATGTCCATACAACGTTTCGCCACCACGGAGAATGTAGAATTTCAGTGGATTGAACGTTGATAGTTGTGGGTGATCTAACACATAGCTGACGTTGTCGAAGTTGACGGTTTCCCACAAGTGAAGCCCCACCAAGATGTCGCCTTCCTTGATACCGTTCTTGAACGCTGGGCTCTTTTCGCGGACGCCGGTTACTCGCAGACCACCGCGGTATTTGGTGCCGACCAAGTAGCGTTCGCCGTTATCAAGTTTTTCAAGCCGCACACCGAACATGCTCCAGGTTCGTTCGGCTGGGCGAATTTTCACAACAGGTGTTGGTGGTTGCTGCGTTGGTCGAGCAATTTGTTGTGACGGACGACCAGACAAGGCAGCCAATTCCATCTTCAACGTTTGTGGCACGCCCTTACGTTCAATTTGAATTTCAAGAGTTGTGCCAGCCGTTTGTCCCAAGCAGGCTCGTTCAAAATCGGCAGCGTCCGTAACTTTGACTGAACCAACTTTGGTGATCAGGTCGCCGGCGATCAAGCCTGCTGCTTCAGCAGGGCTACCCGATCGAGCTGACTTGCAACGGAATTCTTGCAGCTTCCCTTTCTTGACGTCTTCGCCAATCAAGCCATGTTGGGTGCTGCAGAGATGCTCGATGCTCAACAACTGGGCGATGATACGGCGTGCGTTATCAATGGGGATCGCAAAGCCAATGCGTTGCGCGTTGGCTCGAATGGCAACATTGATGCCGATGACTTCACCATCCAAATTGACCAGCGGACCACCGCTGTTGCCAGGATTAATACTGGCGTCAGTTTGAATGAGGTTTTTGTATGATTGCTTTTCGTTGACTTCGACGTTGCGGGACAGCGAACTCACCATGCCGCCTGTGACACTATCGGTGTATCCAAAGGCATTCCCAATCGCCAATACTGTCTCGCCCAGCATGAGGTCTGAAGACGTTCCCAGTGGCATCGTAGGCATCGGTCCGCTCGCGCTGACTTGGATGATTGCCAAATCTTCGTCGCGGTCGTAAGAGACAACTTGTGCGTCGTATGCGGCTCCATCGTATGTGGTGACGCGTAGTGAATCGACGTCGGCGACAACATGGTAATTCGTAACGATGTAACCACGTTCGTCAACGACGATACCGGTTCCCATTCCGTTGACTTTGCGGCCTTTTGTGAACAAAGTACCGCCATCACGAGCCGTCTTTTCACTGTGAATGTTCACGATCGACGGCATGGCTCGTTTAACTGCCATAACCGCAGGAGTCTGGCGGTTGGATGCCAGCAATTCGCTATGCACTAGCGAGAGGCAAACAACTGCACACATACAAAATGTGATGATACGCTTCGTCATTGGCGGGTACATGTCGAGGTCGGTCTTCGGTGGTCTCGTGAATCACGAGATGGCGCGTGGGTCGTGGGTGGTGAGAAATCGCCTCCATCGCGAACTCTCGAACCAACGCCAAACCTTAAGCCAGGGTGGTCAAGTGCATCCTTCAACAACGGGAGAGCGATCCTTCAGGTCCCCGCACTGGGAGAATCGACGTCTACATCAATCATGCTTGAAATGAGGCCGCTCATGGCGCATAACCGGTCTAGGCGGAACTGCCGACAGGTTGTGAGGGTTGTTCGACCTTTGCGGCGGTCTTGCTTTCCTTACTTTCGGAATGCACCACTTGCTGAGGCGAAAAACTCCTGCCAGCCCTGGGAAATCCTCAAGAGGCGGGATGTGAATGTCACTAGGACACCAGCTGTCAAAGCGTGAAAATGGGATTAACTGGAACAACTGGAAGCCCTTCCGCTTGATGTCCCGCAAAGCCGTTTTCATGGACGGCAACAATCAAGCGGGCAGCCGCGAAATTTTGAGAACATTGCTCATCACAACTAGAAAGGCCCTACGAAATGCCAAAACGCGAACAATTGGAAGAACTTCTCAAATCCGATCCAGACGACATCTTCCTGCAATATGGTTTGGCAATGGCTTATGTTTCCGAGGGAAACACGGCAAAGGGACTTGAGCAACTGGTGAACGTCATCGAGAACAATCCTGACTACGTCGCGGCCTACTTTCAGCGCGGCCAGTTGTTAGCGGATCAAGGAGAAACGGACGCGGCACGAGACATCGTGGCTCGCGGGATTGAAGTGGCTCGCCGCGTCGGCGATGCACACGCTGAATCAGAGATGACAGGATTTCTCGAGATGCTCTAGCGAAGCTCTCGCATCTCGAACTACCGATTGCGCCGTGCTCATCGATCCTCGAAGTGCTCGGTCGAGGTGGCATGGGCACGGTTTACTTGGCCGAGCAAATCACCATGCATCGGCTTGTGGCGGTCAAGGTTGTTCGCCGCATCGTCAAATCGAAGTCAGACACCATTGCTCGCTTTACTCGCGAAGCACACGCGGTTGCATCTTTACGGCACACGAACATCGTCCAGGCTTTCGACTTCGACCACGCCGACGGTGTTCCGTACATCGTGATGGAACATATCGAGGGCCTGAGTGCGAATCAGTTGGTCGAGAAAGTCGGCCCCATCCCTTACACCCAGCCCGCTGACTTTGTGATGCAAGCCGCCGCTGGGCTCGAGCATGCTCACCAAAACAACATGGTGCACCGCGACGTCAAGCCAGGGAACGTCATGATCAACACCGGTGGAGTCGTCAAACTTCTTGACCTGGGCTTATGCACCATGTGCGAGAAGAACAATGACTCGCTAACCACCGACGACGATCAACTGGGAACCGTCGATTACATCGCGCCGGAACAGGCCATGGACAGTCACAACGCGGATATCCGCGCGGACATCTATAGTCTTGGTGCCGTTTCCTATTACTTATTGTCGGGACAAATACTATTTCCGGATGCGTCGACGGCGCAAAAATTGATCTATTGCCAATCGGCACAACCCACGCCACTCGAACAGTTGGTTCCCGATGTACCGCCCGAGCTGATCAAGATCATCAATAAGATGCTCTCGAAGAATCCCGATGACCGCTATCGAACACCCGCTGAAGTGATTCGAGCGGTTGAGGAATTCGCGGTTCGTCGCGTATCGCCATTCGAGATGGTCCATATCGAGAATGGTCGCGATGAGTTCGGTCGCTATTTGCGTCGAAGCCCCGCGCTTTCGACGATTCGCGCAACGTCGTCGTTGCCGATGGACGCTCCGCCGACAGAAATGCCCAGCGGCAGCACAACGGCATCACTTATCGCAGCGAAGACTTTGAAGACGACCGATCCCAACTTTGGCGAGGCTCCAACGGAAACTGTCAAGCGATCGGAAGTCGAGGCGACTCCCGTGGAGCAAACAGACGAGCCGAGCAAGATTACCGGCGGGTTGTCCGAGGTCATCAAGTCTGCTCCTGATTCCAGTACATCCAGTTCGCCGGTCGAGCAACTTTCGAAGGTGGCTCAAAAGATTCCCGAGCCCATTCGCAAGTCTAAGCTTGTGCAGGCCATGTTGGTGTCGTCTCTGTTAGCGTTAGGCTATTTCGGCGGCAACATGTTCCTCAATACGCCTGACGCCAGCGCCAGCCCGATAACGACAAACAACGTTGTCCCCACAGAAAATCTTCCGAAACCTGACGTTGAGGCCGCGGTTGCTGTCGCTGTTGTCACGGAATCCGCAGACGTCAACGTCGAGTCAGTCGCCGAGAAAACAGAATCGACAGAACCGGCTGAGATTCCGGTTGTCTCGAACGGCCCGCAATCGGCGCTTGACGAATTGAATCGAAGTGACATTCCACCGTACGAGCTGGGTGTTGCTAAGAACGCCGCATCGAATCATTCGGGAGTGGAATTGGTTTCGATCATGGGTGACAGTCGCTTCAAGCACTGGCACGAGGCAATCGCTGCCTGTGCAACACCTGATGGTAAAGAGCTGATCACAGCGGGATTAGATTACCACGTGCGTATCTGGGACATCGACACGGGATTCGAACGTCGATCGATCCAGTCGCCGACCGGGAACTTTAGTACTCTGGCGCTTTCACCAAATGGCAGCCAATTTGCGACCGCCGACAATCAAGGTTTCGTTCGGTTATACGATCGCAGCAGCGGCCGCGAGGTTTGGAACAGCGAATTCGAAAGCAGGATTCACAAGGTCTTGTTTAATCGGCGCGGTGACGAAATCTTCATGTGCTTGGGATGGAAACAAGTCATAGTTCTCGATTCGAACTCGGGCGAGAAGATCGACGAGATCGCCAACGACTTTGGCGTCTCGCGAACGTGCATCAACGCGAATGGCACTGTGTTGGCCGTCGCTGGCTGGGACAGCAATGATGTTGTCATCTGGGACCCTCGCACGCGTGACTACAAGACGACATTAGTCGGACACGAAAAGGTTGTCAAAGAATTGGCTTTCAACGACAAGGGCACGCTGCTCGCAACGGTTTCCTCGGATGACCTCACGATGAAGGTGTGGGATGTTGAGCAAGGGACACAAAAGGCCAGCACGAACTTTAAGCATTGGTCTGCTGCCGTCAGCTTTCTGCCGAATTCAGACACAGTGCTCTTGAACAGCGGCTCCGCCAGCGAGTTGTTCAATGTTGAAGAAGCTTCTTTTGAAGAAAAAACTCTCTTCTGGGCCGGCCGACAAATCATTGACTATGACTTCATCGATGAACATCGCTTCGTCTACGCTTGTCGAGACTGCTCGATCGGAATCTTCGAATTGACCACACGAAAGTCCGTCTATAGCTATACAGCAGATACTGGAAGAGCAACGGCCATTCGCCTGTTTGAATTGAGCAAAGATGGCAACACTTGCTTGACCTCTGATCGACGCGAGATCAAGCGCTGGGACTTAACAAAGGGCGAGATCGTCAGCCGGAATGACTCGTTCTGGGGCGTCAGCAATTCCATCGACTTGAGCATCGACAAGACAAAAGTCATCTCGACCGATTGGAGCGGCAAGAAGATGCGAGTTTTCGAGTCCGATCAAGCCGAGCACTTTTATGAAGAAGAACTGGTCGACAAGCTGGCTTCTTGCGAGTTCAGTACCGACCCACGAATCTTCGCCGCGGCCGTGCAACACGAAAGTGTTAGCTTGCGAGACAGCTCAACAGGTGAAGTGATTACCGAATTAGAGTACTCCGCCGAAGACACTCCGCATAACTGCCTTGCATTCAGCAAGAATGGCGAGCTATTGGCGGGCGGTGGCTTTGCTTGCATCGCCATTTGGAACACGACGACAGGAAAACTGGTCACGACATTGCGGCCAGAAAACAAGGAAATCGTCCCTGACTTCCATGCAGTCTCGTTCCTTGGCGGAGACAAGCTGGTTGCAGCCGACAGCGACGGCGCAGTTTCCCTTTGGGACGTCAAATCTGGCAAAATGGAATAGCGAACCGTGTTACCTGAAGCGAAGCCGATCACATCTTTGGACGTCAACCACGAAAGTGGATTGATCGTGACCTCAACGGGGCATGATCACATTCATCTCTGGAAGGCCGATGCTTTGGAAGCTCCACTTAACAAAGTGCAAGTAGCTCCGACGGGCGGTACGATCGTCAAAGCTCAGTTCGGTCCATACGGACGACACATTGCCACGCAAAACGGCAACGGCACGGTTTACATCTTCCGACTTGGCCAGAACTAAAGATTAATCAGCTGATAAGCAAAAGGGCTCGGTGCATTTCGTACCGAGCCTTTTTCTTATTCTTTGTGCTCTTCAGCGTTCTTCTGCTCATGCTCTTCGATGCCGATAAGGTGTGGATCATCGGGGTTGGCCACTGTAATCACCGGCTGAGTCTGATAATCGAACCACTCGTGGTATGGCACTCGCTTCTCGTTCGGGAACTGCAAAGTTGGTGGCAAGTAGAGATTGCCCAGCCACAACTCCGACTCGCTTTGAACGCGGCCATTCACGAGCACAATATTGTAGTGAATGCCGTAGTGGTATTGATTGTGGTAGTAGACGTAAATCATCCCGTCCAGCGTCTTCGAGTCGTCCGCAGCAACCTCACCGATGAGAAACCGACCCTCCCAATGCTGATCATCTTCAATGATGTCCATCGTGACGGCATCCTTGTTCTCTTTAACATCAGCGCTAAACGGATTCGGCCGCTTGCTCAGCACGACGTTGTTGACAACGTTCTTGTTCGACAACAAGTGCAAGGACGTCAATGGTGCTCTTTCTATATCGAACCGAATATTAAGTTCACCCGCTGAGACACTTTTGTCTTGATCCAATTGTTGTCCCGAAGAATCCAGCGCTTCGATCTTCAGGATCGAGGTCAAATAGTTGCCATTGTTGAATAAGCGAGGATGCCGTTCGTCGTTGCCTCGATAGTAAATCCCGTGCATGCGAGGCGGATGATGCGGACGCAACGGCATTGGTGGATCACCAAACAAGTCTGGCGAGAGTGGCTTCTCTGCCGACTTTGTTAGTTGAGCACTTAAGCCTTCGTTCTTGATGATTTCATCCGCAAGCTGATTGTGCAAGGTTTGGATCGAGTAACCAAAACTCACCAAGACCATCAACACCACACAATCTCGCACACGAACTTTCGAAAGCCGTCGATACACTCCTGTCAGTTCGATTGAACTCCCATCATCTGCGGTCGCGGCTTTCTTGATGCGTTGTTGAAGAAGAACGACCAGCAGCAAAATGACAGCCGCGATCATTGCCGCGTGAGAAGTGGGCAAATATGGTTCAAGCCATCTTGCGGCGGGCCTCAGAGCGATTGGAATCCAAGATTCTTGTTCATCGTCTTCGAAACGATGAGGCCAATGGCAGCCTTGCTCGACCCAACGTCGAATAACATCGATTTCTGAGTCAGGAAGCGGCGCCTCGCCAAAGGGCATGCGAACCGAAATCGCGTGCGATGTGACGCGCAAGTAAATCTCGTTGGTCTCTAAATCACCACCAACGGATGTTGCTCCCGACTCTCCGCCGCGAACCGCGTATTCTCGTTGGTCAAGCCTGAGAAGCGAATCTTGTTTGCCTGGACCATGGCAAGACACGCAACGAATCCGAAAGATCGGATAGACGTCACGGTAAAAGTCGATCGGGTCGTCGTCAGTTTGAGCGAGACAGTCGGACGTCGCCGTGAACGCAACAGTCACAACCAAAAGGCAATGGAATAAGGGACGCGATTTCATCCAACTAATCTAACACGGCCCTTGGCCACAACCAAACGTAGCCTGACTCTCCGAGTCGGGCAATCCCGCGACCTACACAAGCTGGTGCGAGTCACTCGGCTTCAGCAATATCCTCAAGAACTTTGACGGCGCCTTCAAACCCTGGCTGCAAAATCAGGGCTTGCGTGTAGTGCTCGATCGCTGATTGCTCATCGCCTTGCTCACGCATGACATGTCCTAGTTGTAACCGGGACGCGCATTGTCTTCCTCAGCGATGGTCGCTTCCAGCAGCCGTTTGGCAGCTTCCCACTTCTTCTGCTTGGCAAGAACGATTCCCAGTTCTGTTCGGATTGAAATCGACTCTGGATCAGACTCTAGAGCCTTCCCATAAGTAGTGTTCCGCCAAGAGGTTTTTATCACGTTTCGCCAACAATCGACCGGCCATTGTCAGCAGTTTCACATTCTTGGGAGCATACTCAAGACCACGTTCGCACTGATTCAGAGCGATGGCATCGCGGCCGCGTTCGATGAAGAAGCGGGCGGTTTGGAGCGGGCTTCGGTGTCGGTGGGGTCGGCTTGTAAGGCTCGGTACCAGCGTTTGCTGGCGGCTTCGGCTTGTCCTGCTTCGCTCAAGCGGCGAGCGGTCTCGCGTTGGACTTGGTTGGATCCGGTCAGGCTATCGCTGAGCATCGTCCAACGGGCCAGTTCCGATGGCGGCAAATTTGTCTCGATCGACAGCAGCCAAAAGACGGGCACGGCCGAGCATAGCCACTTGCCCAAGTGCAACATCGCGCCAACGTTGATTGATTTCTGAGAAGTCTCGCCATCGATGTTTAGTGATTGTCGCGTTGCGGGATCGCTGAGCTTCCAAATGAAACCGTCATAGTAGTAGTGCAGCAACCCCGCACAGGCCAGCAATCCCGTCAGCACTTCACGACTCATGCCGCCGGCTAATGAAGTCTCTAAGAACTTTAAGCCGCCGAAAGCGAAGATCATGCCGACGTACAAGCCGACCAAGGCACCACTGTTGCGGAAGACGAACTTCACGAAACTGCCAGCGTCATCGGATGCGGCTCGCCGGCGATTAAAACTTCAAACAATGGCCAAGTACTGCACATCGTGAAAGATTTCGAACATCGCGGCGCCAACCAGAATGTTGGTGGCTCCGGCGTATGCATACCAATAAAAACCAATACTGCTTGCCAAGACAGCCAAACGTAGCAGCGACGCCTCCCGTGTTCGCGCCGCTGGCGAAAGACTTGCACTGCGTAAGCCAGCGTGATCAGGGCAAGACCCGCGATCCACAACACGCGGACTCCACTGATGAACCAGCCGGCGATGAGAAAACCGCCACTGCTATACCAATGATTGACCAGCAACATCAACGGTTGATCGTTCAGTAAGATCGCACCCGAGAACCAACCAACGCATAGCAAGAAATCAAGTCGCCGATTCCAGGCCGACGGAATCTGATTCTTAGCGGCGTAAATCCTGAGAAACCCGTAAGTCTTCATCAGCGCATGCCAGATGGCCCAGACGACGCTTACTAAGATCGTCACATGCCAGCCGAAGTGGACTGAGGCGACGCAAATGCCGCCGAGAATCAAAGGCGTCAGGATGAAGCGAGTTCGGCAGCGACGAAACAGCTCGCGATCGCCGTCGGCTCGCATCAGACTGGGGAAGATGTGGCCAAGCTGCCCGAAGGCGGCCACCAAGAGTACGAACGCGGCACTTGACCAAACCGACAAGAATGCGAAAGCCACCGGCAGAATCAACAGTGGGGTCGCAACGATCAGCGCGATATCGCGCTTTGGGTCGAATATCCAACGCGTCGGTGTTATCACCGGCTGAGATGAATCGACAGCGGGCTGTCGCCAAGGGAGAAATGCCATCGCGGGCCGACCTGTTTCGAGACGAAAACGATCCCCTTCGATCAACGCAATCCGTATCCCTCAACTATCGGACAGCTTTCAAAGCCGGACGCTTGCGAACTCGACCTTTGCGGCAATCACCTCGTTCGCGAGGCCGATCGCAACGGTGTCGCCGGTGATCCGTTTAGCATTGAACGACGAACCTCGAAATGTGATGATCGTCCCTGAGCGCGTCATGCTCACGTTTTCGTAGTTCACCCGCGTTAGGAACGCCAACTGTGAAGTTCTCAACTCTGATCATTGCCGCTGTTGGCGGTCTCGCCCAAACAACGAACGCACAGGATCGCGATGTGGGGAAAGTTGATTTCGTCAAACAGATACGACCAATCTTGGTTGCTCACTGCTACGAATGTCACAGCAGCAAGAAGTCCGAATCCGGCCTGCGACTGGACCTAAGAAGACGAGCGTTTGCGGGCGGAGATCAGGCAACGGCAATCGTTCCGGGTAAACCAGAATCCAGCGAGCTACTTAAACGAATCGTCAGCAAAGACGATGACCGAATGCCGCCAACGGGTGAAGGCAAACCACTTTCAAAGCAACAAGTCGAGTTAATTCGGCGTTGGATCCAACAAGGCGCGCATTGGCCCAAGGGCTCGGATGCGGAAGACGACGAGTTCACTAAGCACTGGGCATGGCAACCGCTCTCGCAACCAACACCGCCAGATGTCAAAGACGCCGCATGGACAGAGAACGGCATCGACGCATTCATCTTAAGTCGGCTTGAAGCGAAAGGCATCAAACCCTCACCGCGTGCTTCGCGCGAAACACTGATTCGGCGAGTTTATCTCGACCTACTCGGTTTGCCGCCAACTGTTGAAGACTGGCGGCGCTGGACAACGAACGACTCGCCCAACTGGTATGAGCAAATGGTTGACGCGCTGCTGGCGTCCCCTCACTTCGGCGAGCGTTGGGGCCGAGTCTGGTTGGATCAAGCTCGATACGCAGACAGCGACGGTTACGAAAAGGATCGTCCGCGACCGCAAGCTTATCTTTACCGCGATTGGGTCATCGATGCGATCAATGAAGATTTGCCCTTCGACCAGTTCTCCATTCAACAGATCGCGGGCGACTTGATTCCAAACGCGACACCAAAGGTTGTCTCGGCGACCGGCTTTCATCGCAACACGCTAACGAACAACGAAGGCGGCATCGATCGCGAGGAAGATCGCGTCAAGCAAACCATCGACCGGTTGAACACGACATTTACTGTATGGATGGGACTCACCGTTCAATGTGCTCAGTGTCATACGCACAAGTACGATCCCATCAGCCAGCGCGAGTACTATCAGCTCTATTCATTCTTTAACGACGCCGACGAAGCCAGCGTGACGCTTGACCCGACTCGCACGCAGATCGCGCAGTACGAGAGCGCCGTCGCTCAGCACAAGGCCACGCTTGCTGACAAGAAGCATCAGTTCGAGACAGCCAAACAACGCCTCAAGCAAGAGCAACCCGAACACGAACGTCGCCTTTTGGCAAGATTCCCAAACGGCGAAGCGACGCCACCAAAGAATGGACTGGTCACGTACTTCACGGTCGATGATCTGAAGGAATTGCCTAGCAAATCGAATGCCGCAGGAAACCCGACGCTCGCGGAGGGCATCGTTGGCAAGGCTCTCAACCTGAACGGAAACGGCCAGCACATTCAAATCCACGACGGCCCGGTCTTTCATGCCGATCAAAGTTTTACATGCTCGGCATGGTTCAATCCAACGGACGCCACGGGGGCCATCTTGACCAAAATCAACGAGCCGAACAAATTCCGCGGCATCGACTTCACCAGCCATCGTGGCGAGCTTGAAGTTCATCTAGTCGATGAATGGCCGAAGAACGCGATCAAGGTGACGGCCAAGACCGCGCGGCTTAAACCTGGTCAATGGCAGCATGTGCTGTTCAGCTACGATGGCTCACGCAAAGCGGCCGGCGTGAACTTGTTCATCAATGGCGAGAAGATCGAGGCGAAGATTCATTACGACACGTTGGTGGGAGATTTCACGACTCCTGATCCGTGGCGAATTGGTCGCCGCAAACAAAGTGCGTACGCAAAGGGACTTCTCGACGACATTCGAATTTACGACCGCGTGCTCAACGACGCCGAGATTAATTTGGTCGCTGGCAAACACGACGCGTTGGCCAAAGTCCTCCGGCTACTCAAGACTCCCGCCGACCGGCGGAACGAGAAACAGCGGTCACAAATCGAGAGTTACTTCATTGGCGATGACCCCGAGGCCTCGGCGCTTCGAAAGGAAATTCGCAACCTCAACACGAATCCACCGAAGGTCCAACGTGATACGGCAATGTCGATCCAGCAGCGGGTGCAACCGCGCGAGACTTACGTGCATGTTCGCGGTGAGTTTCTAAATAAGGGTGTGAAAGTCGACATTGGCACGCCCGCGTTCTTGCCGGAGATTCAAGCTCGCAGCAAGCGGCTCGATCGGTTGGACTTAGCTAATTGGATGATGGACGAACAAAACAGTCTCACGCCCAGAGTCTACGTGAACCGAGTCTGGCAGGCGTACTTCGGCCGCGGTCTGGTCAACACCGACGCCGACTTTGGCACTCAAGGAAATCGACCGACGCATCCTGGTTTGCTCGACTGGTTGGCCGGATCACTTGTTCGTCGCGATTGGAGTAACAAGGAGTTGCATCGCAGCATTGTTCTGTCGGCCACTTACCGGCAATCTTCCAAGCTGCGACCTGAACTGCTTGAGATCGACCCGAACAACGAGCTGCTTGCCCGTCAAAATCGATTAAGGATCACTGCCGAGTCCGTTCGCGATCTATCGCTGAGCGTCAGCGGTTTGTTAGAGCCAAGACTGAAGGGACCCAGCGTCTTCCCGCCACTGCCAGCTGGAGTCATCGAACTAGCCTTCGTCGATGTCATCAACCGCGGTCCATGGAAGGTCAGCACGGGAGCCGACCGATATCGCCGCGGGCTGTATACGTTCTTCCAACGCACGTCGCCTTACCCGATGTTATCACTTTTTGACGCTCCCGATTCCAACGTCACGTGTACTCGCCGAGCGACCTCGAACACGCCGCTTCAGGCGTTGACGGTTTGGAATGATCCGGTGTTTATGGAGTGTTCGCAACAGTTGTCATTGCGGCTGTTAACCGACGATCAAGACGAAGCGCAACGAATTGAAAAGGCCTTTGTTCTATGTTTTGCACGCTTACCACAAGCACGCGAAATTGAGGTTGTCCGCGAATTACTTGCCAGCAGTCGAGAGATCTACGGGCGTGACAAATCGCTTGCGGAGAAGACGACCGCGGGAATTAAATTGCCCAAGCGTCTCGATCAAATTGAGTTCAGTGCCTGGACGTCGTTGGCGCGAGCGCTGATTAACCTGGATGAATTCATTACACGACCTTGATGTCGTGTGTGGCGTAAGCTTCCAGCTTGCGACCCTGTCAGCTTCACAAGCTGAAAGCTTACGCCACTTACTGAGAACTCAAACCAAAATCATCTCATGTTCGAAAACATTGAAATCGCTCGACGTCAATTCCTGACATCATCGGCCAGCGGCTTGGGTGCGGCGGCGTTGGTGAATCTTCTTGATGCCGATGGCTTTGCCGATTCGAAAGCCAAGTCACCGAATCCGTTGGCGCCACGGAACACGCATTATCCGGCTCGCGCGAAGAACGTCATCTTCATTTACCCGGCGGGCGGACCCAGCCAGCTTGAGTTATTCGATCCGAAACCAGTTCTGACAAAACGATCGGGTGAACAGCTTCCTGATTCGTTGACGAAAGACGTTCGCTTTGCCTTCATCAAGAAAGACGCCAAGTTGATGGGCTCGAAGCGAGTCTTTCGTAAGCACGGTGAATGCGGGACGGAGCTGTCTGACTTGCTTCCTCATCTTAGTACGTGTGTCGACGACATCGCCTTCGTGCGGTCGATGCATACCGAGGCGTTCAATCATCACCCGGCCCAATTGATGCTGAGCACAGGCGTCCCGCGTTTTGGGCGTCCCAGCTTTGGGTCGTGGGTGCTGTATGGACTAGGCAGCGAGTCACAGAATCTGCCGGGCTACGTTGTGCTAACTGCGAACCGAGGCTCGAGCGGGGGAACATCGAATTGGACGAATGGCTTCTTGCCGTCAACTTATCAAGGCGTCGTCTTGCGGAGTCGTGGCGAACCAGTCTTAAACCTGAACTTGCCAGACTCCGTCTCTCGAGATCTCCAAGCCGCGAATCTCAACGCCATCAGCAAGCTCAACCAACTTCAGTTTGAACGCACGGCCGACCCGGAAATTGAAAGCCGCATTGCTTCGTATGAGCTTGCCTTTCGTATGCAAGCCGCCGCGCCGTCCGCACTGGACTTGTCGGAGGAGACGCAAGAGACACTAGACGCTTACGGAGTCGATCGCCCTGAACCGACCGATGTGAAGTCGCAAATCGGCGGTGGCAAGGATGTCTATAAGACGTTCGCTCGCAATTGTCTTTATGCGCGGCGGCTGATTGAACGCGGCGTGCGATTCGTCACGCTGATGCATGCTTCGTGGGATCAACACGGCCAACTGGCGTCCGCGCTGAGTTATAACGCGCGGATGTCCGATCAACCAATTGCTGCCTTAATCAAGGACCTGAAGCAACGCGGAATGTTGGACGATACGTTGATCGTCTTCGCTGGAGAGTTCGGCCGCACGCCATTGGCTCAAGGAAACGACGGTCGCGACCATCACCCTCAAGCCTTCACCGCTTGGATGGCTGGCGGCGGCGTTCGTGGCGGCCAAGTTTACGGACAGACCGACGATTTCGGTTGGCGGCCTCAAGAGAATCCCGTGCACATCAACGACTTTCATGCCACGCTGCTGCATTTGCTTGGCATCGATCACGAACGGCTTTCGAAGAATTTCGGCGGTCTCGACGTAAGGCTCACCAATGTCGGCGGGAATGTGATTGAGGATTTGATCGCGTAGAGGTGTTCGTGTTGAGACGAATTCCATGGTAACCCGACGCGTGAGCGAGGAACGCTAACCCGTGTTCGCAAACGATAATCATTGATTGCGGACGCGGGTTAGCGCCCCTCGCTCACGCTTCAGGTTACCTTGCCATGAACAAACACCGCGAAGTAAGTCTCACTTAGCCTCCGCGCCCGGCACACGAAACCATCAGATCTGCAAGCTGGAAGCTTACGCCACTAGCCTTGAGCCAAATGAGATCAGATGCAATCATTGCCGATTCCCACGCGCCGCGGTCTTGGTGAGATAGTGATTTCGAACCCAATTCGCGGTCCTGTGTCTTCTAAAGAACTATTGAAAAGCCGATACGCTTGAGGTGGCCTGATGCCCCGTTATGACTCGAAACGCATTGAAACCAAATGGCAGGAATACTGGGACGCGAACGAAACGTTTCGCACCGGTGATTTTGATCCCAGCAAAGAAAAACTCTACGTGCTGGACATGTTTCCTTACCCGTCCGGCAACGGGTTGCACGTCGGGCACCCTGAAGGTTACACGGCCACCGATATCACTTGCCGCTACAATCGCATGCGCGGCAAACAGGTGTTGCACCCGATGGGGTGGGACGCCTTCGGTTTGCCCGCCGAGCAACACGCCATCGCCACCGGCACGCATCCGCGCGTCACGACTCAGAAGAACATCGACACGTTTCGGCGACAGTTGAAAATGCTGGGCTTCAGCTACGACTGGAGTTGTGAGATTTCGACCACTGATCCCGCGTACTTTCGATGGACGCAGTGGATTTTCTTGCAACTGTTCGATTCGTGGTACGACGAAGAATTCGAGTGGACCGATTGCAACGAGAAAGTTCGCAAGGGCAAGGGTCGGCCGATCTCGGAATTGGCGATTCCCGACGAAGTCACCGAGCAGGGCGATGAAGCAGTGCGGCGGTTTCAGGATAAGCACCGTTTGGCCTACCAACACGAGGCACCCGTTAACTGGTGTCCGAACTTGGGCACTGTGTTAGCGAACGAGGAAATCATCGATGGCTTGAGCGAACGCGGCGGGCATCCCGTCGAGCGAATTCCGTTGCGGCAGTGGATGCTCCGAATCACGTCGTACGCGGAACGCTTGCTGGACGAATTGGACGAGGTCAAGTGGCCCGAGTCCATCAAATTGCTGCAGCGAAATTGGATCGGCCGCAGCGAGGGAGCCGAGGTCGACTTTTACGTTGGCGGCACGGACACCGACGACTTGGGCTCAGCCTTCCAAACATGGAAACAAGCCCGCGGCGAGAGCAGCTTTCCGGTCGAGCCCGGTGATGACGTTCTGCGAATTTATACAACGCGGCCGGATACGCTGTTCGGGGCAACATTCATGGTGATTGCGCCCGAACATCCGTTCGTCTCGCGGTTGACCACCGATGATCGCCGTGAAGCCGTCGAGAAATATTGCCACCAAGCCTCGTTGAAGAGCGACTTGGACCGCACGGACTTGGCGAAAGAAAAAACGGGCGTCTTCACGGGTGCGTATGCGATCAACCCGGTCAATGGGGCTCACGTACCGATTTGGGTCGCTGATTATGTTTTGATCAGTTACGGCACCGGCGCGATCATGGCTGTTCCCGGCCACGATTTGCGGGATTGGGAGTTTGCTGTTGAGTTTGAAATTCCCATCATCCAAGTCATCGAGCCTCCCGAGGACTACGAATACAGCAAAGAGGAAAAGGCACTGCAACGGGAAGTTACCGAGGGCGAAATGGAGATGCCGTGTGCTTGTTGGGGCTCGGCAGTGAACTCGGGCGATTACAACGGACAACCGTCGAAAGACTTCAAGCGGCAAATCACCGATGACTTGGCTTCGATCGGTTTGGGAAAACGGGCCATCAATTATCGATTGCGCGATTGGTTGTTCAGCCGTCAGCACTTCTGGGGCGAGCCGTTTCCGATTTGGCACGAATTGGATGACGACGGCAACCGGACCGGATTGATGCGAACGGACGCCGAGGATTCGTTGCCCGCTAAATTGCCCGAGAACTTCGAATTCAAACCGCACGGGCGGCCCGATCCGCCATTGGCCGAAGCTCCCGACGAGTGGTTGTACAAGACCGACGAAGACGGCACTCGGTTGATGCGCGAAACCAACAGTATGCCGCAGTGGGCGGGGTCTTGCTGGTATTACATCCGATTTACAGATTCGAAGAACGATGAGTTCTTGGCGGCTCCTGAGATTCAAAAGCATTGGTTGCCGGTCGACTTATACATCGGCGGCGCCGAGCACGCGGTCTTGCACTTGTTGTACGCGCGGTTCTGGCACAAGTTGCTGTTCGATCGCGGTCACGTCAGCACGGCCGAGCCATTTCAGCGGTTGGTCAACCAAGGCATGATCTTGGGCGAGGCGGAATTGTCCGGCTACAAAGATCAAGCGGGTCAATGGGTCTCGGCCAAACAGGTCAAAGACGGCAACGACGGCAAAACCAAGATCAATAAGAGAAGTGGCGAAGAAGTCACTGCCGTTAAGTTGGAAACAACCGACGTCGAGAAAAAGGGCGAGAACTTCGTCTTGGCCGAAGACAAGAACATCGTCGTCGATAGCCGAGCGTACAAAATGTCCAAATCCCGCGGCAACGTGATCAATCCCGATGACATCGTCGCGGACTACGGAGCCGACGCCTTGCGGATGTACGAAATGTTCATGGGGCCATTGGAGCAAGTAAAGCCCTGGAGCATGAGTGGCGTTGAAGGCGTCTACCGATTCCTAGGAAAAGTCTGGCGCATGATCGTCGATGAACGCGCCGAGGAAATCACGTTGAACTCGGCGATCCAGGATGTCGAACCGGACGAGGATCAACAGCGGATCTTGCACAAGACGATCAAAGCCGTCACCGACGACATCGAAAAGCTGTCGTTCAACACAGCCATCAGCCGAATGATGGAATTCGTCAACAAAATCGGCCAAGCCGAACCGAGGCCGAGATCCTTAATGGATCCCTTCGTGTTATTGCTGAGCCCCTTTGCCCCGCATATCGCCGAAGAGTGTTGGCAATTATTGGGGCACGAGAACACGTTGGCCTACGAAGCTTGGCCCGAATTCGACGAGAGCAAGATCGCCGAAGCCGAGATCGAGATCCCCGTGCAAGTCAGCAACAAGATCCGCGGCAAGATCAAGATCCCGGCAACCGCCGCCCCGGCAACAGTTCAAGAGATCGCTCAAGCCGACGAAGCCATCGCCAAACACCTGCAAGGCAAACAGATCATCAAAGTCGTGATTCCGCCAGGAAATCGCTTGGTGAATTTTGTTGTGAAGGGATAGCAGTGATCAAAGTAGCCACCACGCTCCGCGTGATGAGCCTTTCTTGTGAAAGCGTGATTCGCAAGGTGTGCGTTCCCCTTTTCAAGGCTTGAGACGAAGGCTCGTCTCTCGGAGAGAGACGGCTACTTTGTGACCGTGGTCAAAAAAAAGACGGCGAGCGCAATGCTCGCCGTCTTTTTTTCTTCTTGAGACTTCGTGTGTGCCTTAGGCGGCGCCGACGAGGCTCTCTTCGCGAATGGCGGGAGCCGGTTCGCTGACGACTTCTTCGACAGCCGTCGTTTGTGTGTTCGCCAACTTGGCAGCGCGAGCTTTGCGACCGTTGGCTTCAGTTTGATTCATCGTAGCCACGAAGCCGCCAGTAATGATCGCCTGCAGTCCGACATACATCAGAATCGCCAGGCCGTGAAGTGCCCAGCAAGCTGACGCCCAGACGGCGAGGCTCACAGTGATCATCGTGCTCAGTTTTGGTTTGCAAATGAGTTCGGTAAGTTTCATGGTAATTCCCCTTGCGTTGTCCACCGACCGTTTGATTTATATGTCAGCCCCAGGTGGTTGCCGCCGCGATATACAACTCAAGGGCCAGAAAACTGAGCCGGTGATGGGAATGTGCCGGTTTTGATTGCAAGAAAGAAATTCTATGCCGGCAAGCCGATGGATCAGGCCCAGTTTCCACGGTCATCGTCGTCGGCAATCTTCAGGCTAAGCCGGTTTTTCCGTTTTTCAGTCAGAGTTCTGTGAGTTCTCGCGGATGCTCGGGATGGTGCGGCAACTGCAGTTGAGTCCCCGCCAGCTTGATCGCCAGGTAGACTGGGCAAAGAATACAAGCTAGTAAGCTCAGGAGTGTTGCGTTAACGCATCATTGAGATGGGAGTCGGTCGACAAAATCTATTCTTCCATTCGTCTGTAAACACCCGCAAAATTGATTCAAATTGCCAGAACACGCTATCGTGTGCTCAGATAACTTGTTGTCTTCTGTCAAGGCGCGGAAAGAATGCGGGCGCAACGCCGTCTGACGTACAAATTGTAAATCGCAGTTCCCGCTTCGAAACGGATATTGCCATGCGGTTTCGAATTGCCTTGGTTTGTGTAACGTCCGCATTGTTGATTTACTCTGTTTTTACCAATTGTGAAATTCGTCGAGCCATGGCGCCTTTCGTGTATGAAGTCGGCGGGAAAATGCACTTTCACGTTAAGGGAGGACTTAGCGATAGTGAGAGAGCCGCAGCATTCGGATTTATTCGCCGTTGGCATTGGTGGAACGAATGCCTCGCCTTTCTCTCAGTTTTGCTAGCCTGTCAGATTGTCGACATCCTTCGAGTCGTCTTTAAGCGGATGGTTTTCGTAGTGTCGATCGAAAGTGAGCGCAGCACAGGTTCTGTGCGTGAAAATACCTAAGATGGACTTGTTCGAATTCACACATCGGATTGTTGAATGAATAGTTTGTGCTGGGTTCTGGCCCGCTTTTTGACTTCAACATGGGTTGGAGCGGCGACATTGTTCGTTATCACCGGAGTGCGCCAGATCCGTCACCCCGAGTTCGATTCCGCCACTCGCAGCTTGTTGGCGGCCGTGCGTTTCCCTGCTTATTACGCGTTCGGCATGTCGTGCCTGGTCATCGCCGCCAATTGTGCGCTCTTTTGCCTGTTAAAGGATCGCGGCAACCGAGGGCTCAAAACGGCCGCGTTTCTGCTATTTGGTGCCATTGGTTTGATGGTGGTGGATTGGATTTGGATTTACCTACCATTGAGCGAAATGAATTTAATGGACCCTCGTCCTGCCGAGTTTCACTCGTATCACAAAGCATCGATGTATATCAATTTTGGGGGACTTGCATGTACACTGGCATCCGCGATGCTATTGTGTCGACCTCAACTCACCACCGGCGACGACGACCAACGTAAGTAATTCCCCTCCCATGCCCAGCCTGACCGTCGAAAACTACCTCAAAGCCATCCTGCAGATCACGACGCAGGAAGAGAGCGAGACGGTCTCGACAGGCAAGTTGGCGCAAGCGATGAGGGTCTCGCCGGGGACAGTCACCAGCATGCTGAAGGCGCTGAGCGATTCTGGGTTGGCGGAATACAAGCCGTATTCGGGCGTGACGCTGACCGAGTCCGGGCGTCTTTTGGCGTTGCGAATGCTGCGACGGCACCGCTTGATCGAGCTTTTCTTGGTGAAAACTCTGGGCCTGAGTTGGGATTTGGTGCACGAAGAAGCTGAGAACATGGAACACGCCGTGAGCGATTTCTTGATCGATCGCATCGACGAGTTCCTCGGTTTCCCACCAACCGACCCTCACGGCGACCCGATTCCCAGCGCTGACGGCGATATGCGAGCCGACACACTCTCGGCGGTGCCACTTTCGCAGTGCAATGCCGAGACGAGCATTCGTTTTGTCCGCGTCACGAACCAAGACCCGGATTTCTTGCGGTACTTGACCGATGAAGGCGTGTCCGTTGGCAAGCTGGCCACGATCAACGAGAACAACGCGAAAGCAGGCGTGATTCATTTTGAGTTGGAAGAGCACGCTGTCACGATGGGGCATTCGGCAGCGAGTCATTTGTTGGTGGAAAGCGTGAGCTAGGTCCAGTGCTTGTCGGGCTGGTACAGTTGGGCGTAGCTTCCGTCGCCAGACGGCAGATGTCCACGCTCTGACGAGCGTAGCTACATCAAATTGCACCACGTCAAATTGACCACTCCGAGAATTCCTTGCTTGGCTTTGACAAGGGACTTCTGGCGAATTCCACTACTTTGTGAAGCCACATTCGTATTACTACAAGACATCACGACAGGTAGGGCGTATGCAATTGTTCGGGCGCGAGGAACTGTCTCAGTTTGAGATCAACGGATACTTGGTTGTTCGCGAGCTTTTATCCGCCGCTGAAGTTGAATTGCTCGGAAGCGTGAGTCGCCGAGAAGAGGAGTTTCGCGCCGACCAAATCAGCCGCGCCGATGGCGAGGGCGGGTCGGTCGATCTAGTCGTCAAGAACGACTTGCCCGAAGGCACGATTCATGCGGCTGTGGTTCGCTCGGAGCGCATCGTGCGGCGGATGGAACAGTTGCTCGACGACGAAGTCTATCACTACCACCATAAGATGATCTTGAAGGAGCCGCGAGTTGGTGGTGCTTGGGCTTGGCATCAAGATTACGGCTATTGGTATCACAACGGATGCTTGTTCCCTCGAATGGGCAGCTGCATGGTTGCCGTCGACCGAGCCACTCAAGAGAACGGCTGCTTGCAAGTTCTCGCCGGCTCGCATTCGATGGGGCGTGTTGAGCACACACAAGTTGGCGAACAAACGGGAGCTGACCCTGAACGCGTCGAGGTGGCGGTAAACACTTTTCGGCGTGACTATGTCGAGCTTGATCCTGGCGACGCGGTGTTCTTCCACTGCAACTTAATGCATCGGTCGGATCAAAACAGTAGCGAGGATCCGCGGTGGGCCTTCATCTGTTGCTACAACGCCAAGAGCAACGATCCTTACAAGGAGTCTCATCACCCGCGCTACTCGTTCCTTGATGTTTGGCCGGATTCTTGTATATCTGAGGTGGGCCAAAGGCACTGGGAACGCATCAACCAACAAGGGGACGAGGTCACGTCATGAATCAACTGAGCGACGAGCTGCGAAAACACTTTGAAGAAGCAATCGCAACCGCTGACGAGTACTACAAGAGTCGCGGCATCTTCCAAGACCGCTTCGGCTTCGGCGGCTCGCCTGCGATCGTCGTGGTGGACTTCGCTTATGGTTGGACCGATGATTCCTACGCTGGCGGTTCGGCTCGCTTGGATGTTCCCGTTCAGAACACGGCCACGCTGATTGAGTTTGCTCGGACTAAGAACGTGCCCATCGTCTACACGACCAGCCCTTACCGAGCAGCGTCCTTGGATCAACCCTTTAAGTCAGCAGCCGACGACTCGGCCAAGTACCGAGACTGGGATGCGCACGCCTGTGAGATCGACGATCGAGTGGCTCCGCTGCCACACGAACTGGTCATTGAAAAAGAAAACGCCAGTGCCTTCTTCGGCACACACTTGGCAGCGTTCTTGATCAGCAACAAAGTCGACACGCTCTTGATCACCGGATGCAGCACAAGCGCCTGCATCCGAGCCACCGCCACCGACGCCAAGAGCTATCGTTTCCGCCCCGTCATCATCAGCGACGGCGTTGGCGACCGAAGCGAAGCCGCTCACCTATTTACGCTCGCTGACATCCAGGCGCGCTTTTCGGATGTGTGCTCGATGGACACGGCACTCGAATACCTCGCCGCGCTGTGACGATGGCGGCAGCAACACAAGACTCAACGATAGATGAAACACTACTGCTTCGTCAGGGCGTATTCTTCTGGTAGCGGAACTCGCCAAGAGTTTCGGTGATGTCTGACAAATGCCGAAAGTCTTGGCGACTTCCGCTACACGTTGAACCGAAAACAGGGACCTGACTGACCACTAATTCCAGCAAGGATCGGTGTCAGCGAACTCTTCAGCGATTTGTGCTTCGTCCAGTCGGCAACGCGCCACTTTCAAAGAATCTCGCGCGTTTGCTAACTTGAATCGTTCGATTGAATGCCGCAAGCAATCGATCGCCAGCGCGTGCTCGCCCTGCTTTCGCAATGCTTCGGCAAGATTCAGCATGTCTTGCCCTAATCCATAGTGGTCGTTTAGTTCGAGATGAATTTCGTAGGCGTTCCACAGGCATTTGACGGCCTGTTCCCAGTCGTCTTGCAAGATGGCCAGTGCACCCAGGTTGCCCCAGTCTGCGGCTTCGTCTGCGGCACGCGATTCGTGTTGGTCGATGCCCAAAGCTCGCCACAATAATTCTTCGGCCAGTTCGAATTGCCCGGAGTGGATTGCGTCGTTGGCTCGATTTGACCAATCGCAGGATTCCGATGCTGTGTCCAGCCGCGCAGAACAGTGGCCTTCTGAGGACAGCGACTGTTGCTGATAGCTACAAGCCTTCTCGAAGTCACCCGAACCTCGATGCGCGGCGGCAAGATTGTTGTAGGCAAGGGCTCGCAGGCAAGCGTCTTCGTTGACTTGAGCTGCGTTCAGAATCGCCTGGAAATGAGTGGCGGCCTCGTTGTAGGACTCGGTCGTCAAAAGATAGCACCCGAACATATTTTGAGCTCGCGGTGTCTCATCAATGTCAATCGCAGCGACAAACGTTGCCCGCGCCTCGCGATGGCGACCTTCTTGAGCGAGCAGCTCGGCGGTATCTAGTAGAAAAGTAACATCCGTATTGGGCCAATTGGCTTGATTTGTGTCTGCCACGCGACAGTGCTCCCAAGTCTCGTCCAGTTCCGAGAGAGAGGCGAGTGAGAGCGAGAAGGTTGAATTCTACCCATTTTTTCTATTTTGTCAATTATAACGATTGTAGTGATTACGGATCTTTCGAGCTTGGCCTTCGAAGGCCAAGCTCGATGAAAACGTGGTAGGCATTTCAACAAAAATGTTGCTCACAGCTTCAGGCTGAGAATCGGTGGCGATGTTGGTGCATATTCTCATTGCTTCATCGGCATTTCGATAAGCGAGTCTTCAGAGACTCCGCAAAACAGCAATTTGCCACGTCAAACTTCAACAACCGTAGAGAAACCCAGTTGACCGTGACGAAAAAGATGACAGACTTGAATTGACACCATCTTTCAGAAAGTTATGATGGCGTAAGCTTTGAAGCACAAGGATTTCTGATTCGTGCTTTTCACCGATTGCCTTCTCAATCGGTATCCCACAAAAAAGGAATAGCTAAGAGGCGATCTTTTCTATTCGCGGTCGCGTTCGTCGGGGTTCAAAGGCTCTTTGACGGCTGCTTTTGCCCTCTCCGACAGCTCAACCTCCGAATGGCAACCTCATCGAGTGGTGATTCGATCCGAGTTTTACAGCTTCGCTGGTTCATCCAGTTCGACGGTGACTTAGCTGGATCAAACACCCAAATACATAAGTTCTCTCTCACACCTATTGTTGCTCCTTTGGACAGCGGTTTGATCGTGTGAACTTAGAATGAATCGTAGCAAGGAAAGCGGGTTCGATTTCATTCTCTACTTAAGGTGACCTTGAGTACCTCACACGAGGACATGCCAGGCAGGCAAATCGATGTCTTCGAGTGAATAGTTCTGTGAACTAATCGAGCGACATGGTGTAGAGAACGCTGGAGTCTTTGACACGCAATTGGGTACTCCCATATCTGTGCGTTGTCGACTGACTCGTTGACGAGACGAATCTTCGTCCAGAGGATCAGAATTGCGTTGCTGGCCTTCAGCAGGCAATTGTCCTCACTTGTTTGATCTTTCGGCCACCCTGTGCGTTGGCCGTGGTGTATCGAACGAGGAACCTTGTCCGCCCTTTTTGGGGCCTAACTTCAATTGATCCGTTGTCAATCGGATCACCTTCGCCAAGCTTGTGCTTGACCTTGAACGGCATGTTCGGGCGAACTTCAAGTGACTTGCTGGCCATGGTTGATTGTTCTGAGTTGCACGCTTGCAAGATTGCTCGGAACAACATCACGTGCCCAGGCGATCGGCTGAAAGTGGATGCTCACCACGTTGTGGTGTTTCGGGACATGGCGTCCCCATTCGTTTTCAAGACTCTGTTCGAGTTGTTCTGCAACTTGCACTTGTCGCTGAATCCCTGCGCATGCATGGCATGTTGGTTCAGAATGTCTTTTGTGACATTGCCACTGCCAGAGCAATCAGCCGGTGATTTGCTCAGCGGTTCCAAGCCAGTTGGGATCCCACGAGGCTTACTCAAAACTACTGAAGTCAATTTCAAGACTCTTTCCGACCAAAACCGGAATCCCTTTATGCCTACCAAAAGCTCTGGATCGTCCGTTCGAGGGACTCGCAAATCAACTCGCCGCCGTCGCAAAGTGGAAGAAGAACCTGAAGCGCCCGCAGCGGAGGAAGTTGTCGAGGAAGCACCTGCTCCCGCACCGGCCGAGCGATCATCTGATGACAACGATGATTACGACCGCGCGGAAGGCGGCGATGACAACACGGAACAACAAGAGGGAGAACGCTCGGAACGTGGTGGCGATCGCCCACCTCGACGCCGACGCCGACGACGTCGCTCCAATCAAGATTCCGACCGACAAGACAATCGTCGTGGCGGCCAACGAGGTCAACGTGGCGGCCGCGGTGGTGGACGACACGGTGGTGGTGGCGGTGGTGGAGGACGACGAAACAATCGTCGTCGCGCATTCGTCGCCAAGAGCACTTATACGGGCGAGGACATCGAGGGCACGATCGATGGCGTGTTGGAGATGCATCCCAAAGGCTACGGCTTCTTGCGGGATCCCCAGCAAAACTACCAGGCTCAAGAGTCCGATGCGTTCGTTTCAAGCTCGCTGATCGAAAAGCACAAGCTGCGAGAAGGCATCTTGATTCGCGGCGAGGTTGGACCGGGAACACGCGGCCAAGGCCCGCGGTTGAAAGAAATCGAATTGATCGATGGTCGCACGATCGAAGAATTTCAAGAGATCAAGGTTTTTGATGACCTGACGGCAATTACGCCAGAATCGCAAATCCAGCTCGAAAAAGGTCCCATGCCCATCACGATGCGGGTTATGGATATCTTGACGCCCGTTGGCAAAGGTCAGCGTGCCTTGATCGTCGCCCCGCCGCGGACCGGTAAAACGATGTTGCTGCAAGACATCGCAGATTCCGTCAGCGTCAACCATCCCGAGGTTCACTTGATGGTGCTGCTCATCGACGAGCGACCTGAAGAAGTCACCGAAATGCGACGTCGAGTCCACGGTGAAGTCATCGCCTCGTCAATGGACCGCGAAGTCGAGAGTCACGTTCGCATCAGCCAGTTGATCATCGAGCGTGGCAAGCGTTTGGCTGAAGCCGGCAAGGACGTCTTCATCTTGCTCGACAGTATCACGCGAACGGCCCGCGCCTTTAACAAATGGGGCGGCAACACCGGTCGAACGATGACCGGCGGCTTGGATGTCAAAGCCTTGGACATTCCGAAGAAGATGTTCGGTACCGCGCGGCAATTCGACGAAGGCGGCTCGCTAACGATCGTCGCGACAGCCTTGATCGACACGGGTAGCCGCATGGACGAAGTCATCTTCCAAGAGTTCAAAGGCACCGGCAACATGGAATTGGTGCTCAGTCGCGACCTGGCCGATCGCCGAATCTGGCCCGCGATCGATATCACCAAGTCGGGAACTCGACACGAGGAAAAACTGGTCTCGCCCGAGGCGATGGAAAGCATCACGTTGATGCGGCGTGCCTTGATTTCCTTGTCGCCAATCGACGCGATGGAAGATCTGACGCGCAACTTGTCGCGATTTCCGCAGAACGAGGAATTCCTGACACGCGTTCGAGACATCCTCTAAGCATTGACTTGATCTTAGAAACCCGACGCGTGAGCGAGGGACGCTCACACGTTGGGTTTCTATACCCATCAATCATGAACCAGAATCATTCAAGACACGTTCTGAAGTTCACATCGAAGTTCTCCGATATTGATCTTAGGCCGCGATGACGTCATACTAATAGCTCGATTTCTGCCTCTTTATTTCGACACAGAAAGGGCCGGCATGCTGAGTTTTCTGGGAAACAGTGACCGCTATTGTGATGGAGTTTCACGGCGAGAGTTTCTTCAAATCGGTGGCATCGCCGCGACCGGCTTGACGTTGCCGCAATTGCTTCGAGCCGAGTCTCAAGCTCCGCAGGCGAAGCGTAAGTCGATCATCAACATCTTCCTCAGTGGTGGTCCAACTCACATAGACACCTTCGACCTGAAGCCGAATGCTCCGGTCGAATATCGTGGCGAGTTCACTCCGATTGCTACCAATGTTTCTGGCGTTGGCATTTGCGAGTTGATGCCGGGATTGGCCACGGTTGCTGATCGCTACACCGTCGTGCGTTCGGTCACTGGCATGAACAACGAACATACCAGCGTGCAGTCTGATTCCGGTTGGAGCGTTCGCTCGCTGGATACGATGGGTGGACGACCTGGTATCGGCTCGGTTATGTCGAAACTCTGGGGTCCAGCTCAGGTCACGGAACACGGAACGGCTCCGACAAACGTTGACGTGTCGAATCGGTCTCTTCCTGGATTCTTAGGGCAAGTTCACGCTGCTTACCGGCCTGACAGCATCGGTCGCCGGAACTTGCAACTGAATAGCTCGATCAGCATGTCACGCTTAGATGATCGCCAAGGACTTCTGTCCGGCCTGGATCGCTTGCAGCGAGACATCGACCGAACGGGCATGATGACCGCCATCGACAGTTTCACCGATCGCGCGGTGGGCATCATTACTTCGGGCGAGATTTCCAAAGCTCTGAACAACGACATGGAAGACCCCCGAGTTCGCAATCGATACGGAAAGTCCGGCGGCGCATTCCTGACCGCTCGACGGCTGATCGATGCGGGCGTGCGTTGTGTGTCGATCGCGTATGGAAGTTGGGACACTCACGGCAACAACTTCGCCACGATGCGTCGTCAACTGCCAGGTCTCAGCCAAGCTTTGACCACATTGATCGAAGATTTGGATGCCCGCGGCAAACTGGATGACACCATCATCATGATGTCCGGCGAGTTCGGTCGTACGCCGCGAATTAACGGCAACGCCGGTCGCGACCACTGGCCACGCTCGGCCTTCTTCTTCTTGGGCGGCGGTGGATTCCGTCACCAAGGCGCCATCGGCACAACGAACAGCCGCGGCGAGGTTGCCCAGGATCGACCGATTCACTTGCAAGACATCTTCACGACGGTCTACAAGCAAATGGGCATCGATCCCGAAACGACAACGCTTACCGATCCCAACGGTCGGCCGCAATACTTGACCGACCATCGCGATTTGATCCACGAGATCATCTAGCGGCTTCAATAGCTCAAAAAGAAAAGCCCGGCGGTCCTCCGTGACTACCAGGCTTTTCTTGTTTTGAATTCGCGGGTGACTGGGGGCGAGTCTTCGAGCCCAGATTGATCCGCAAGTCTGGGGGCTCGAAGACTCGTCCCCAGCCACACGGCGCGCAGCCGTGATACAATCAACGATCGGCTAGCAAGCTTTGTTGCCTCTTACTCAAGCGTTTGGCCAAGAATCATCTCACGCTGCTCGGCACGGTAAGCCTTCAGCTTTTCGCGGAGTTCCGTGTTCTGACCGCCGAGGATCGCGATGGCTAACAGTGCCGCGTTGACGGCGCCAGCCTTGCCGATAGCCAATGTGCCAACCGGTATTCCGCGTGGCATTTGCACGGTCGAGAGCAACGAGTCCAGTCCATCGAGCGACCACCCTTTCATGGGCACGCCGAGGACAGGCAGCACGGTGTGGCCAGCGGCGACGCCTGCCAAGTGAGCGGCTCCACCGGCCGCAGCGATGATGACTTGGACACCTCGTTCTTCGGCCCCAGCGACATATTCGCAGGCTTCGTGAGGTGTCCGGTGAGCTGACAACACGCGGCATTCGTGCGCGATTCCGAATTTCTCCAGAATATCGCGTGCGTGGGACATCGTTTCCCAGTCCGACTTGCTGCCCATGATGATGTTGACGAGTGCGTTGGATTCTGACATGTCATTTACTCTGCTGGTTTTGGAAACAATACAAATGGCTAACTGTTCGAATAAAGATCCGTCCCTCACTGATGGCCGGTGACGCGTAGATGTCTTCGGCAAAGTCCGCTGTGGAGAGCTCGGACCACTGAGCCTTCGCATCAAGAACGCTGAGCTTGCCGCGTTCGCTGAGCATATAGGCCTTGCCATCTCCGAAGACTGGAGAGGCGTAGTACTTACCGCGTCCGCTGATTCGGCCCGCTTTCAGTATCTCGCCAGTGGACGTGTCTAAGGTGGAAACAATACCGCCGTCCTTGACTAAGAACAATGCTCCCGCGACGAAAAGCGGTGATGGATTTCGAGGAATCTGTTTGAGCTGAGTCCACTTGACGTGAGATTCCGTGACGTCGCCCTTGCCACCGGGACGAATCGCGATAGCGCAGGCTTTCGACATCGCGAAGATATCTCGGATGCTGCTGTATTCGGTGCGGTCCAGCGAGTCATTGAAATCGCGATCAAATTGGTCGAAGAAGCCGGCAATGAGACTCTTCGGTAATTCGGACTTTTCTAAGACTCCGTTGCCATTTTTGTCGGCTCGCTTCAAAACATCGTCGAACGTTGGTTGCACGGTTGTGCCACCGCCGCTGTTGACGACATACAGCGTGTTGTCGCTTCCAACGATAGGAGTTGAGCTGACAACACGAGAGATACCACGAACATTCCAGACAGGCTTGCCAGTCTTCCAATCGTAGGCGACGACTTGTGCCGAACCGCAAGTGATGATTTCAGGTGTCTCGCCGGCTTCCCAGATCACTGGGCTGCAATAACTGCGGCGAAAGTTCGAGCGATCAGTCTTCCAGTTGAGGTCACCCGTCTTCAGATCGTAGCCGGCCAAGAACGATCCCGTATCGTGATCTTGAATCACAATCACGCTGCCACGAAAAAGCACGGGCGAGCCGCAGGCGCCGAATTGATTGTTGAACGGCCCTATTTTCAATTCCCACCGAGGTTTGCCATCTCGGTCGTAACAATACAGTCCGCTGGACCCGAAGAAGCTAACAACATGCTCGCCGTCCGTCGCGACACTTGGAGTCGCATGGCTGCCGATGCGATGAATACTCTCGAGTTTTTCGTAAGGAGCGGCGGCTCTCCACAACTCGTCCCCCGAAGCGGCATCGAGTGCGATGGTTACCAGTTCCTTGTTCTCCTTCGCGGTCACATACAACCGCCCATCAAAGATCACCGGAGACGAATGTCCGCGTCCGATGGCTTTCTTCCACTTCAGCGACTTCGAATCGGGCCCCAATTCCATTGGCAGCGCAATCTTAGTCACACTGCTTCCAGATGCATTGGAGCCGCGAAACTGAGGCCAATTTTCGGCTGAACACATCGACGCGCCAAACCACGCAAGAACACCGAACATCATTATTCGCTTCATGAGCTGACCGCTTTCGATCTCGACTTATCAAAGAAGGCTGCGCGTTATTGTTCGCGCGATTGTCACAGGTAGTTCTACCGAAATTACGCCTAATACCATTCAAATTCAATTGATGCCGGCGATCGTTTTCATCGGAACCGGCCTCGGGTGAGGTCAAAAGCCTCATTCCTCCCCCAAAAACATCAGAGCCAAGGCGCACTCGAACTTCTGACCTATATTTTCACGTGTGCTAGGTGGCAGGACCTGGCGTGCAGACGGGCTAAACGTGTTCTTGCAACTGGAGTCGCCAAAATGGCAACCATCCTGGTCGTCGATGATTCACCAATCGAGCGAAAACTAGCTAGCCGCTTACTGGAAGCGGAGGCTGACTGGAACGTGGAATTTGCTGAAGATGGTCAATTAGCGCTGGACTTCGTTCGCGCTAGTGAAGTTGACTTGATCGTCACTGATTTACAAATGCCGAACATGAACGGTCTGGAGTTACTCTCCGCAGTTCGCGCGGACTTTCCAGGAATTCCCGTTATCGTGATGACGTCTCAAGGTAGTGAAGAAGTGGCTGTCGAGGCACTTCAAAACGGAGCTGCCGGCTATGTGCCCAAGCGACTGATCGGTCGAGACTTGACGAAGATTGTCGGCAACACGATCGCCTTGAAGCCTCAAGATACCAGCTTCGATCGCCTCATGCAGTGCATGACGAACACGGAATACTGCTTCGAACTGCCCAACGATCCACAGCTGGCTGCTCAAGCAATTCGATACATTCAAGAACACGTGTCCGCTCAATTGGATTGCGGCGAAGGCGAGGATACTCGAATCGCCGTGGCCCTGGACGAAGCCTTGACCAACGCCATGATTCACGGAAATCTGGAGCTTGGTTCCGAGCCCCACGAAGAAGGCGATGACACGTTCGAGCGATTGATCGAACTGCGTCGAGGAAAACAGAAATACCGAAGTCGCCGCGTCTTCTTGGATGCCAAGTTCGCACCTGATCGAATCAGAGTTCGGATTCGCGACGAGGGTCCCGGTTTCGATCCCAGTGAATTGCCAGACCCGACCAATCCCGAGAATCTCGCCCAAGCCAGTGGCCGCGGCGTTCTAGTGATGCGGGCGTTCATGGACGACGTTACATACAACGAGGCTGGTAATGAAGTCACGTTGGTGAAGCATCGTGCTTCCACTGGCTCGGAATCGGGCGAGAGTGCTAACAGCCAAGCTCAAGAAACTGCAGAAGCTCCGGTAGCCGCGAACTAATCAAAGCTTGCTGTTCCTTTTAAGCGTATGCTGATTTTCCGCGAAGATTGCTCAATCCGCCGTGCATCTCTGTTGGCGAGAATCTATCATTTAGCCACACGGCAGAGACGGTTCGATGGAGTTGAACGAGAAGAATCATGTCGAGTGACACGGAAAGGGATCTCTGGGTCGGGTTTGATTTGGGCGGCACGAAGATGCTGGCCGCCATCTATGATTCCGACTTCAATGTCCTCGGAAAGAAACGCAAACGTACGCGCGGGCATGAAGGTGCGCAAGTCGGCTTGGATCGAATCGCTTTAACGATCAATCGAGCATGCGAAGTTGCCGACGTCGATCCCAAACGAATTCGTGCCATCGGCATCGGTGCTCCCGGACCGATCAATTTCGATAGCGGCGTGATTCTTGAAGCCCCCAATCTTGGCTGGGTCGACGTACCCATCCGCGACTATCTGGAATCCGAATTTGGTTGCCCTGTGTTCCCAGGCAACGATGTCGACATGGGGCTTTATGGGGAGTACCGATTCGGTGCGGCGCGTGGTAAGCAGTGTTGCCTGGGGATCTTTCCCGGAACTGGCATCGGCGGCGCCTGTGTGTACGAAGGCCGCATCGTGCGAGGTGCTCGGCAATCAGCGATGGAATTTGGTCATTTGCCGATTCCGTCCGAATCACTGTTAACAACAACGACGGAACGAGGCGGCTGCTTAGAGATGGTGGCGGGCAGGCTGGCAATAGCTGGTGCTTGTGCTCAAGCGGCTTTTCGAGGTGACGCGCCCAACTTGGTCAAGGAGGCTGGTACCGACATCAGCAATATTCGTAGCGGCGCCATCGCCAAAGCCATCGAAGATGGTGACGCGGCCATCGAACGCATCGTGCGAGATGCCGCCAGGCACATCGGACGCGCCGCTGGTGGAGTGATCCACTTGCTGGCGCCGCAAGTCATCGTTCTCGGCGGAGGAATGGTCGAGGCTCTGCCTTCCATCTTCACCGAAGAAGTGAAACAGGCCGCTCGCGACTTTGTGCTGCCATCGTTCAAGGACTCGTTCGAAGTTGTCGTCGCCGAACTCGAGGATGATGCTGTCGTCCGTGGCGCCTCGGCATGGGCGGTCGAAGAACTCGCTGACAAGTAACTCTTACCGCCCAACTTTGCGTTGGGGGCGTGGTTCCATCACTTGCTCTTCGCTGCGAATTCGCCCTTTTCCAACTGAGTCAGCTTCTGGTCAAGGTACGTCTTGATCGCTTCGTCCAGCTTTTCGAAGCCGCGGTTCGAACGGGGCTGTCGCATCGCGTTATGCATCAAGTAGCGGCCGCTATCTAGCTTCATCCACTTTTCGATGACTGCACGTCCTGTTCGATCGTTGATCCGTAGTGCGGCTGAATCGACAGAAAGTCGTATTGCTTCTCCTTCAATGCCTTGGGCCAAACCGTTGAAATTCTGACACACGGTTCTTCAGGGTTCTTGAAGATATATGGCAAGCTCTTGCCACAATCGACGTGCCATTGAACGTCGCCGCTCAGTCGGCTGGGGGAAGTATCCCACGTCAGCGAATTGCCGATCAGATAGTAACTCGTCGCCGTCGTGACCTCGGGCTTGGCGTCAGCAGTTTGACCAAGAATCGCAAGAAGCAGGATGACAGCCACTGAAACAACCTCGCGTTGATCGGTTACGTGTGAGAAGTTGAGGTCCACCAAACAGCAGAATAGTCGAAACTTACCCCAAAACAAAACGCCCTCGACGCGGTTTCACGTCGAGGGCGTTTTCGTGTTGGTTAGGATCAGAAAGCAGACGCTATTCGGTCTTCTCCGAGGTTCCTGCTTCGTCCTTAGTCTCTGCTTCGTCCTTCTTGACTTCATTAGCGCCTTCAGGGGCTTTCACTTCGTCTTCCTTCTTAGCACTCTCTTCCGGCTTGGCCTCTGCTGGTGGACTATCTTCAGCAGGCTTCGCCGCTGCAGCGACTTTCGCGTTGAGAACTTCGATTTGCTGCTTCGCTTCGCTGAGCTGCTTCTCGAGTGCTTGTTTTGCTTGCTTATGCTGTTCTTTGGCCGTCGTGCTTTGCTTTTGAACTTCTTCAAGTTCCTTCTTCGC
>PBMZ01000177.1 GCA_002722955.1 Planctomycetaceae bacterium
GTCAAGAAAGTGAAGCCGTTCCGCGGTCATGGCACGAGGGTCTTCTTTCGCCCGGACGACTCGATCTTTCGCAGCGTGCACTTCAACGCCGACATCATCCGCCAACATTTGGAAGACATCTCATTCATTCACGGTGGACTAAATATTCAGTTTCGTGACGAGGTCAAAGGTGAGAGCTACGAGCTACATCATCCCGATGGCATCAGCTCTTACCTTGAGAAAATCACGAAAGACGACCAAAAGAAACCGGTCCACGAACAAATCTTCTCGGCCGAGAAAGACGACAAGTCTTGGCGGGTCGAGATGGTGTTGCGTTGGACGGAAGCGACTGACGAGAAAGTCCGCAGCTATGTGAACGGCATCCGCACGCACGCCGGTGGCACGCACGAGTCGGGCTTTCGATCGGGGGTCGCCAAAGCTGTCAAAAACTACATGGAAGTCCACAACATTAGGCAAAAGGGACTTTCCATCACGACGGATGACATTCGTGAGGGCATCATTGGGTTGCTTTCGGTGTTTCACAACGACCCGATGTTCCAAGGTCAGACGAAAGAGAAGCTAAACAATCCCGAGATGAACGCTGTTGTCGAAGGCGTCGTGCGTCCGGGGTTAGAAACTTGGCTCAACAGTAATCCGTCGATTGCCGACGCTGTTGTAGGTCGAATTGTCTTGGCAGCAAGAGCGCGGTTGGCTAGCCGCGAAGCTGTCAAAGATGTTCGCAAGCGAACAACGTCGTCTCGCAAATCCACATTGCCTGGCAAACTTCTGGACTGCGGCAGCAAGAAGCCGGGCGAGTCGGAATTGTTCATTGTCGAAGGTCAGTCGGCCGGCGGTTCGGCAGGAATGGGCCGCAACAGTCGGACGCAGGCTGTCTTGCCATTGAAAGGAAAAGTGCTCAATACCGAGTCATTGTCGACTTCACGAGTCCTGGCGAATCAGGAAATCAACGATATCGTCGAGACGCTCGGGACTGGCATCGGCCCCAACTTCGATATTCGCAAGCTGCGGTACCATCGAGTCATCCTGTTGATGGATGCCGATAGCGACGGTTATCACATCAGCACGTTGTTGCTGACGTTTTTCTTCCGCCACATGCGTGAACTGATTCGCCAAGAAAAGCTCTTCTTGGCCCAACCGCCACTGTATCGAATCGTTGTTGGTAGCGAATCGATGTACGCTCAAGATGATGCGCACAAAGAAGAGTTACTGGCGTCTTTGCCTGCGAACCGAAAGTACGAAATCAGTCGCTTCAAAGGTCTGGGCGAGATGACTCCCGCGCAATTGAAAGAGACGACCCTCGATCCCAAAAAGAGAACACTTCTTCGCGTCGATATCGAGAGCCAAATCGACGCAGACCGGACCTTTCAACAATTGCTTGGCAAAGATCCTAGCGAGCGCTACCGCGTGATCATGACAGAGTCGAGCTTGGTCGACGATCTTGATGTTTGATTGATCAGCTATTCTTGCTTGTGCAAGACGATCGGCAACTTGTTTTCAATGAGCTGATTAGAAACAGCCGTCGCACCGCGGGCCGAGAAGTGGTCATGGTCGAAGTAGCCGCTTTCTTTCAGCGGCAAGATCGCCGGCAAAGTGTCCAGAAACGTGATCTCGTGTTGCTTGCAGAATTCCTCAAGCTTCCGCTGTGCGATGGGTGATGGTGCGTCGTCGGCGACTTGAAATCTGAACGGGAAGACGATGACCGCAAAGTCGACACCGTCGGTCTGTGTGATGTTTTTGAGTCGCAAGATTTCCTCGAAGCATAATTCCCAGCCGCTGGCGATTTCTGGCGCTTCGGACTCGTCGAACAAGTCCTCGACACGCTGGATTTCGTGTGCATGCGGACGCATGATCCAGCGCACGACGTTCGAGTTCTCGTAAAGAAACGACGTTATCGCTGATGGCTGTTGCATCATCAGATTGTTTTGCATTTCTGCAACGTCGTTTAGGCAGAAGCCCAAGATGACTTGGTCGGGTTTGTACTTGCGCGCGATCCGCTCGTAGGCGATCGATTCTTGTCGAGTCGACCAACCTGGAAGTGCGATATTGAAGACCTCGACCTTGTGGCCCTGTTCCATCAGCGCCTTTTCCATGATGAGCGGATAGCTTTCGAACAGTGCAACGCCATATCCAGCGGTGACGCTATCACCAATGCAGGCGATTCTACGGAAGCCCGGCTTGCGTTCTAATTCGTGTGGTACGTCGCGAAGGCCGTCGTAGTTAATTCCTGTCTCCGGACCCACGAGGCTTAAGTCCATCAAGTAGAAGTCGGAATCCCACTGGCGTTTCCAGTTGGCAATATAATCGGCCACTTCCTTTTTCTGTCCAAGGCCAATAATCCGCGCGGCGACCTCTGCGAGAAATAAGAATCCGCAAACGACGACTAAGCTGAAGGCTATCTTCTTTTTCAGTGATAATGGCGCGCGATCATTCATCTCTAACCCAACCATCTCTTCCGAATCGCCCAGAAGTACCAACGTAAGTACTGTGGCATCCAAGCAAACAACCGAAAGCGACTTTCGCCCGCCGACCGATCATGCCAAACCGTGGGAATCTCGTCGATGCGCCCACCGGAAAAGTGAGCCTTGACGGTCAACTCAAGTCCCAGATTGAAGCCTTCCGTTTTATCAGCGATCGGCGTCACATCCAGGAATTCCCGCCGATACGCCTTAAAGCAATTCGTGGGGTCTCGCGTTGGAACTCCGGCGAGCCAATACAGTGAACGACCAGCACAACGACTTAGAAAACTCTTGAGCGAGGGCTTGCAGACTTGGCGACCGCCTTTCATGTGACGGCTGGCGCTAACAACGGTCGCTCCGTCCTCGATCAGCCCGATCATCTTTTCGATGTCGTCAAAGTCATCGGACATATCGCACATCACGCAAATCACGACCGGAGTCGTTGCGGCTCGAAAGCCAGCTTCGATGGCGTACCGAACGCCTTGGCCCAAATCGTTGCGGATCAGCCGAATGTTTGTCGGTTTTTCGGATGCGGGAATCGACGCCAACACCGGCAGTGTTTTGTCTTCATCAAAGTCATAACAAACCAGCATCTCGAAGTCGTCGTTTAATTGCGATTTGGCCGCTTCGCAAAACGGGGTGATGTTGACATCTTCGTTGTACACAGGGACAACGACGGAGTAGCGAAGTTGGCTGGTCGAGTTATCGTCATGTTGCGGTTGATCAGGCATGCTGATCCAAGTTTAGCAGCGGTGGCAAGGATCACGGAACACTAATGTTGCGATGATGTTGCCGAACAGCAGGCCGCAAGGACGAATTTGTTTGAGATTGTTGCTACCGGAACTCACATATGGTGTTTCCTGAACTTCATCACAAGGTCAAAGGCTCAATTGAGATGATGGAGTTGCGCGAAATCCAAACGGGTCGACAAAACCACCGAAGCGTCGTGAAGGGCGGTTTCGTGTTGCGATAATTGACAGTGTATCTTGCAGTGCGAAATGCAGCGTTGCCTAATGAATGTGGACGAGGGTCTCTGGATTGAATTGCTTCAGCAACTCGAAGTTGTGCACCGTAGAACGGGGCGGCCGGTGAGCATTTGATAGAAGACAACACCAATGTTCCAAATGTCCGCTCGTCCATCAATTAGATCAACTTCACCGCGGATTTGTTCCGGAGACATATATGGGACTGTGCCAGCAATCTCGCCGCGGCGGGCACTTTGCATGTGCTCCGTGATTGCCAGACCGAAATCGGCTATGTAAGGCTTGTTGTTTGAGCCTAATAGGATATTGCTTGGTTTAATGTCTCGGTGAAAGAGATTCTTCGTGTGCGCAAAGTGCATGGCCTCGGCAATGCCAATGATCAGTTCAGCCGCTTCTGCAAATGTCACAGGTGTCTTTAGGCGACTGCTTAACGTATCACCATCGACGTCCTTCATGACGATGTAGTGGATTCCGTGTTCTTCACCCACATCGAAAACAGTCACTATGCCGGGGTGATCTAAGCCGTCGACAGTACGAGCTTCCGACAAAAACTGTTGCAAGTCGGCCTGTGTAGAGAATTTTTCGTAGCGTGGAATCTTGATAGCGACTTCGCGTTCAAGCTCTGTATCCGAGGCCAAGTACACACGGGCAAACCCACCGCTGCCGAGGAACTTGCGCATTTCATAGCGGCCGATTTGTTTGGAGACGGCCGCAAGCGGACTTGACTCCGGTTTAGCTTTCGGTTGATAGGTGATTGTGGGCCCGGTTTCTAGATTTGGAGCTCCTTCAGAAACGGTCAATTCGGCGCGAGGTGCCTCATCATCAGACAACCGCTGAATAAGGCTCGACTCAACCAACAACTCGACGCCGCAATGAGGGCATGTAGAGCTGTCGCTTTGTGGAGGCGACAATTCATAGACGTTGCTGCATTTTGGACAAAGAAGATTCACAGCAGCTCTCATCAAACTTGGCCCAGTTTGAAGTTAGCATTTCATATAGACAGCTGGTAAATCCATCTGAATGCCGAACGCCCAAGACAGCAAGTATACGTGTCTGCATACATATTGTGAATGCTCAGAAGCTTGGTATCTGCATGCTAAGTTAACAGGCGGCGCAAGTTTCATCTAGGCACGCGGAGCGAGCGCAAAGACATCGAAAACACGGCTCGCCTATCCGATGCGATAAGAAAACAAACGGGCGTTTTCCAAGTGAAAGCGAAGCCGTATTGGGCGTCCTGTCAGGGCTTTCAGATTGACGTGATCTTGCCATCGTACTGATAGTTGAATGCCGTCCTGCTGGATTACTTGGCACTCCTTGTCGATGTAACCAGGTATTGGTTTCCCATTGTCGTCCAAGACTGCCGCACGCAATCGTCCGAAGTCAGCCTTGGCGTTCACTTCCAGCGGTCCACCATTGCATCGAAACAACTTTGTTGTCACTTCGCCGCCGTCATAGCTGGCCGACAACGAAGCAAATCCGTCCACGCGCAGAGTCGCCAGTCCCATGCCGCCCGGGAAACGCATTCCTGTGTCGTCAGTGCCGTCGTACGGGCTATGCCGGACCGCTGTGCCTCGATAGTAGAGATAGAGACGATCGCCAACTCGTACTGGCGGGCCGCCGATGATCATGTTCGTGAACCGATCAAACTCTCCAACATCGCCCATTCCGATCAACGGCTGCTTGACTGGCACTCGATGCCACGATAATCCGTCGCGGCTGGTGATTAGTTCCACCCAGAGAAGCGGATTCCTTTTGTCCCGCTGAAAGTAGCAGAGATACCCTAGATACTGATCGCCGTAGACAAAGCCGGTTGAGTCATAAATCGTATTATTGACTTCTCCGGGACGTGCCCTCAAACAGCTCTCCGGCTGCGTCCAATTGACAAAATCTTTGCTCACGCTGACGGCTCGATGCGGCAGCTTGCGCAAGAATGCGACGTATCGCTTTCGCAATGTATCGATCATCATGCCGTGTGCGTCGCCAAATGGACCGAGGTCATCACTGTCCGGTCGCGGGCGAAAATGAAATGCCGGTTCAGGCGAGTGCGTCCATCGCAAGCCGTCTGGCGAGGTCATCGTATAAATGCCACACGATCCGCGCGACCGACACCAGCCTGATTGGTCCGGGTCAAAACTCGACCACCCCAACGCTTTGTAGCGCCGTGCCGGATTGGGATCGAGCGGATCTTTCAACACGGATTCCCAATGGTCTTGCCCGTCATGATAATCGTCTGGGATAACAATGTTGTTTTTCTTCGACCCGGCGAAGTCATGCAAACCCAACTCCGGTCGGTCCCAGCGAACACCGTCGCGCGACGTGGCGTAGCAGAGAGTGTGCCGATATGTTTGTCGCCCTTTCTGGTTCACACCAGTCGAACGTCCCTGTCCAAGGTACCACGCCTTAAAAATGTTCTCGTCCGAATCGAAGATCACTGAACCGACAACGCGGTAGAATTCCTCCCATGGCCTTTCCTTGCGAAGAACAGGATTCGCAGGGTGCTTTTCGGCGGCATGAAAATCGTGCTTAACGTTTTCGAGATTCTCCACTCGATCCAGATCGACGAACAACTGGCTCGCATTGGAGAGTTCCGGAATCTCCTTTGCCTCAGCTGATCGTGCGCTGGTGAGTGCAGGCAAGCCGATCCCCAACACGGCCGCGGACTTTAGCACGTCGCGACGACGAATCAATGACATGGTGTGTTCCTTAAGGCTATTGAGTCGATTTGCTAACACTCGTCGACACGTGGGATCTGAGTATACTTTTACCGTTCCTGAACAAACAAGGAATCGGGGTAGTGGCCCGACTCTCACACTGGCATAGTGGCTGGTTTACTATGGCGGAACTGACGGCAATCGAGAGGGGAAGGGGCATCCAATTCTAGATGGGTGCATGTCCCCAATCTGCGGCAGTGCCCTTTTGCGGTTCTGTCTCTGGTGTGGCGAGACTGCCGACGATATGTTGAAGGCAATCCGTCGAACTGCGGCGGGCTAATTTGATCAATCCCTACCAACGCGATCATCCTCGATTAGGAGCATTAGTATGGTGAATCAATCCGATAAAACTACGACGAAGAAATCACGACGCGATTTTCTGAAGGCGGCGCTTGCCACCTCGACTGCTCCGTTGTTCATTCCGTCAACTGTGCTCGGTCGAGACGGGGCTATTCCTCCAAGCGAACGTATTATTGTTGGTGGCATTGGGATTGGTCGCCGGGGTGGTTATGACCTGAGCTGCTTCCTACCTCAAAAGGATGTGCAGTTTGTCGCGGTTTGCGATATCAAGCAAAAGCGACGCGGCGAAGTCAAGAATATTGTTGACAGCCACTACGGCAACGAGAAATGCGAAACCTATCGTGACTTTCGCGAGTTACTCGATCGAGACGACATCGATGCGGTACTGATTGCAACCGGTCCCAACTGGCATGCGACGGCGGCGATGACGGCCGCGAAAGCCGGTAAGGATATGTATTGCGAAAAGCCAGTCACGAAAAACATCGAGCAGAGCTTGATTTTGGCCGACACGATGCGGCGAACGGGGCGAGTCTTTCAAGCGGGTACTCAACGGCGCAACCTCCCGCACTTCGCGTTTGCTTGCGAGTTGGCTCGAACTGGCAAGCTTGGCAAACTCAAACGCGTCTACGCACACCCGGCCGGCATGAGAGCCTTGATGAGCGGTTGGCTTCCACCGGAAGAAGAGCCCGATAAAGAGGCCGTCGACTGGGACATGTATTTGGGACCGGCTGCGTGGCGACCGTACAACAAGCGGCTGCTGGACGGTTTCAACTTTGAGAAAGGCGGTGGCTTCGTTGGAGCGTTCTCCGGCGGCGGCGTGCTCGAATGGGGATCGCACTGCGTCGACCTTTGCCAGTGGGCCGTCGACGATTGCCCACCGCCGGTGGAATATCATCCACCGAAAGACGGCGAGATCGTCACTCGGTACGAAAACGGCACAGAACTCGTCTTCCGCGAAAAGGGTTGGATTCCGCTTGGTTCATGCCCTGTGCGGTTCGAAGGCGAGACTGGTTGGGTAGAAGCCGGCGACAGCGGGAAGATGGTGCTTAGTTCTCCGGAACTGCTGGCCGGTCGCCAAGTGGAAGAGATCGGCGGCTATCCGGCGACCTTCCACGTTCGCGATTTCCTGGACTGCGTCAAGACGCGCGGTTTGCCCAAGGGGAACGCTGACGCAGCTCGGGACGCACATATCGCCTGCCATGCAGCCAACATTGCTCTGTATTTGAACCGGACAGTGAAGTACGACAACAAAACAAATTCGTTCATAGATGACGAGCAGGCGAACCGGCTTCGATCGGAAGCTCTGCGGGAACCGTGGCGGCTTTAGGCGATCGGATCATTTGTCATTTCTCGTTTGCCATATGAAGAGATGCGAGTTCAATGACAAATAACTCATGACAAATCTCTTTCTGCCTGTTTTTGATTCTTCCCCACATCGACTATTTGGATAATCACCATGACTATTCGAAATATCATACATTCAGTACTGATCGTTAGCCTCGCCGCCGCAGGATTCAACTCGGCCGCAAACGCACAAAATGTTTCCAAGGAAGAGCAGGCTCAGATTACCGTATTGCAGTCCGACGCTCCTGCTTCAGAAAAGGCCATTGCCTGCAAGCATCTCGCCGTTCACGGCTCCGATGCCGCCGTGCCGGAACTCGCCAAGCTGTTACCCGATCCGAAGTTGTCTTCTTGGGCTCGTATTGCATTGGAAGCGATTCCCGGAGCCGTCGTCGATGAAGCTCTGCGGAAAGCCAGCGAAACTTTGGAAGGACGCCAACTGGTTGGTGTGATCAATTCCATCGGCAACCGTCGCGATGCTGGCGCGGTTGAACTGTTGGTGAAGCGACTAAATGGCAAGGACGTCACTGCTGGCTCGGTCGCCGCTGTTGCGTTGGGCAAGATCGCCAACCAGCCCGCTCGCGAGGCTTTGAAATCGGCATTGGCCGTTGCGAATGATGACCTGAGAAACGCGGTCGCGGAAGGCTACGTTCTGTGTGCGGAAAAACTTCACCGCGACGGAAAAGCAACAGCGGCCGTCGCCGTTTATGAGGAAATTCGTCAGGCCAAACTTCCTAAGCAACGCATCGTCGAAGCCACTCGCGGAGCCATTCTCGCTCGAGGCCAAGAAGGTCTTCCGTTACTGCTCGAAACGTTGCGTTCGGATGATAAGAAAATGTTTCAACTAGCACTCGGCACTGTTCGGGAGTTTCCCGGCAGCGACGTCGATGCGGCACTGGCAAAAGAACTCAATAGCGCCGCGCCGGCGCGAGCGGAGTTGATCGTGCAAGCCATGGCCGACCGCTCGGACACCGTTTTGCTGGCCGCGGTCTTGAAGTCGGCTGAACAGGGAGACGCGGTGGTGCGACTTTCCGCTATCAACGCGTTGCAACGAGTCGGCGATGTCTCGTGCCTTGCACCGCTGGTGAAGATTGCCACGGGGAATGATGAAAGTCTCGCGGTAGCAGCCAACGAGACTCTAACGGTATTGCGAGGTGAAAGTGTCAACAAGCAAGTGCTAGCGATGGTCGCGGATGCAGACGGTGCCACTTACCGGTTGCTGATCGAGTTAATCGGCCAGCGTTTGATCAAAGCAGTTCCGGTCCTAAAGAAAGCCCTCGCGAGCAACGATTCTGAAACGCGAGCCGCCGCATTGATGTCTCTGGGCGCAACAGTCCCGCTGGATCAACTGGGTTTGTTAATCGATCAAGTCCTGTCGCCCGATCACGCCGCCGACTTGCCAGCGGCCACCAATGCCCTGCGAACCGCGAGCGTGCGAATGCCAGATCGCGACGCCTGCGCAACTGAACTGGCCAAAGCCGTGTCAAAAGCAAAAACGGAAACCAAAAGCACTTTGCTGGAAATCATCAGTGAGGTCGGTGGAGCCAAATCGTTGGGCACTCTGGCGACTGCTGCAAAGAGTGACTCAGACGCTCTGCAAGACACCGCCAGCCGATTGCTTGGCAAGTGGAACGGCGTGGATGCGGCACCCGTATTGCTCGACCTCGCATCGACGGCACCGGCGGGCAAGTATCGCATTCGAGCACTCCGAGGCTACCTCGGCTTAGCCCGCAAGTTCTCGATGCCTCCCAGGCAGCGTGCTGACATGTGTAACAAAGCCATGAAAGTTGCCACCAGGACGACGGAACAAAAGTTGGCTCTCGACGTCTTGAAGATCCATCCCAGTGTCCCCGGCCTTCGCCTCGCCGCCGCGGCACGTAAGAATCCGAAGCTCAGCGATCATGCCAAAGCAACCACCAATGCAATCGCCGCTGCTCTCCGCAAAAGGGGTGTCAACGTCGACAGTGTACTATCAGGTTCGTAAAAGCGGCGATTTAGCGACCATCCAACATGCGAAATCGATGCCTGCCGATTCTGACCGCTGTAGTCTGCGTGCTTGCCGCGCAGGCGATGCCTACGTGGGCCGCTGAGCGTCCCAACATATTGTTAGTCATGGTGGACGATATGAGATGGTCCGACCTTGGCTGCTACGGCGGAGAAATCGACACGTCGCTTCGCGATACGAAACAGTCCGCCTACGAAGGTGGAATTCGCACGCCGTTGATCGCGCGGTGGCGTGGCCGGATGTCGCGAAACAGAATGGCTCACTGACGCGGCAACCGGGGCACGTTATCGACATCATGGCAACCTGTCTCGATGTCGCTGGAGTTGAGTACCCCAAAGAGTTCCAAGGACGTCAACCGGTTCCGTTGGAAGGCAAAAGTCTTGTTCCGATTCTTCTCGGCAAACAGCGCGAGCCTCATGAACTGCTCGCATGGAAATGCAGTCGCGGCCGGGCCATTCAGATCGCCGACTGGAAACTTGTGAGACCGAGCGACGCATGGCCGTGGGAGCTGTACAATCTGGGAAACGACATCGGTGAGACGAACAACGTCGCGCAGCAGTTCCCCGATCGAGTTAAAGCCATGAAGGAAAAGTACGAACAATGGCGCGAACGGGTCGGCGCGAATTAGTACACGACGTTCCGCCAAGTCTCAGTTATCGTCACACCGCGCATTCGGAACCATCGATACAACTCGGATATACGCACCAATCATACAACTAACGCCGCCTTACGCGATGTGGCCCAAAGACGTTCGAATTCGCCGGAAGCACGATCTGCGGTTGCTTTCGCGATATTCGTTGCTGCACGATTGCCGACATGACTATCGGTTGTTCCCTATTTCAACGGTGAGGTAACCGGTGCGCAGTTGGTTGGTTCTTACGTTTCTTCTTGTCAGCCCATTCATCACGAATGCGAGCGATCCGTTGGTCCTAAGTTGCTCCGACGATTGCGACTTTGAAACGCCAGAAGAATGGTCGCTCTTGAAATGGTTCAAAGAGCGCGAGTCTCTAACACTGAAACCGGGCGGCAGTTATCGGATTCGGTATCACAATGAAAACAACATGCGTCGCAGCGGGCTTACGGGGCAGGATGATGAGTTCGTCTTGCATCAAACGCGGCTGTGGCTGGATGGGAATCTGACTGAGGACTTGGCCTTTCACGGCGAAATGCTCGACGCGGCGAGCTTTGGTGAGACATTTCGGCCGCGAGGTAACGAGGTCAATCGCGCGGATCTCTATCAGCTCGATGTCGATGCGAAGGTGGCAGACTACGGCAGTGGCACGTTGACCGCGAGGCTTGGCCGACAGGAAATTCGGCTCGGGTCAGCTCGATTGTTGATGGCTCCGATTTGGGCAAACCGCCGTCGTGCTCACGATGGCGTTCGCATGATGTGGCGTGATTGCGACTGGGACGTTGACGCGTTTTGGGTTCGTCCGATTTTTCGGGATGCCGCCCACTTCACTGCGTTTGACGCGACGAACCACTTTCAGCAACTGTACGGCGTCTTCGGCACTTACAAGGGATACGAGCAAAGCACGCTGGAACTGTATTGGCTCGCGTACGATATTGAGCGTGGAGCCGGGGCGCCCGGTGGCCGCTATGACACGTTTGGTTCGCGACGTTACGGCGAGGCCAACGGATTGCTGTACGAAGTCGAGGGCGGCCTTCAGCTTGGAACAAATCCTGACGATTCATCACATACGGCGGGATTCGTCACGGCCGGCGCCGGGCAGAAGTTCGAAGAGACTTGGTGGGAGCCTGAAGTCTGGCTGTTCTATGATTATGCGTCCGGATCAAGCACAACAGGCAACGGCTTCCATACCTATGTTCAGCGTGCCCACTACTATCTCGGTTTTATGGACCTGTTTGGCCGCCGTAACCTTCAGGACATCAACCTTCGCATCACAACAAAGCCGATCGAGAAGTTGACTTTCCTTGTCTGGTATCACTACTTCATGTTGGCCAACGGTCGCGACGTTCCCTACAACCTCAGCATGAATCCGTTTGCGGGATTGAGCGCCGGCGATGCCGGAAGCAAAGACCTGGGCCACGAGCTTGATCTGGTTCTAACTTACCAGCTCAACGAGCAAACGCAGTTCCGCGTCGGCTACTCACACTTCTGGTCAGGGGCATTCTACGACAAGACTCCCGGCGTCCCGACGAATGTGGATGCAAACTTCTTTTACACCCACTTCCAATACCAATTCTAGACGTCTTGCCGGACATACGTATTGGGTCAGGGGTGCTGAGACACCTTTTCAGGTGCGTAAACGACGGTGGACTGGATGGAGTAGTTGCAAACGCAACCGGAACTGGCTTCGGCTTGGAACAGCACGCCGTTGGTGGGGATCATGTTGATCCAACAACCTGGTCGGGTCGCAGCAAACACTTCCGTGCTCTGATTGCTTTCGTCGAGGGCGATGGCGCCGCTGGATCGGTAGAAGAAAGCGTGACTTCCGCACGTGACGGGTCCGCAGCCGCGTTGGATCATGGTGGTCTTCCAACGCGGTTCGAGTTGTCCCGTTTTCGCGTTCTTCTGCATCATCACTTTGCCGTTGCGTTTCATGTATTGCGGCGCGCCGGTCTTCAGGGCGAAGGCGTACGGGGATGCGTGAATCGTATCGCCAACGATCAGCGGTCGGGTGGTGTTGTTTGTCTCGCGAGTCCAGAGTTGACGACCGTCGCTGGTCGCCAGTGCCGCCATGCGTTTGCGCGGGTTATGATAATAGGCGTCGGGAAAGTGCTCGCCGAACAGCAGCACTCCGTCGTGTGCCAGGCCCATCATCTGGTTGCCACCGCAGTCCGCAAGATCGACGCATCCCCACAGGTGTCCTTCTTCGTAGTTGGATTCGTGAGAATTCAGTTTTTCGGCACGCAGGCTGTCCGAATTCTTACGAATCCGGCTCCCTTCCGTAGCGGCTGGTGGAATGTTGAAGGTACGCAATGTCTCGCCGGTGAAACGATCGAGTTGGTGACAGGCGGCACCGGCCGCGACGAACAGCCCCTGGTGACTCAACGCCAGATTGCTGACGCCATAAGAAAGACGAATCCGGTAGGCGCCGGGAATCTCACGCCGCCAATACTGCGTGCCGTTGAAGACATCAACGCAGGCGACATAGTTTCGAGTTACTCGGCCTTCGTATTTGTGTCCGCGCTTGCGTCCCGGTTCGATGACTTCTTCCTGCTACAGGTAAGCGCGTCCTTCCAGGATCAGCGGCGCGGGGACTTTGTGATGGCGATCGGTTTGAGCGGCTGTACTTGGCTCACCATACCACAACACTTTGAGAGGATGTCCAACCAGTTCGTCTCCACTTGCGGCTGTGTTCGCCGGGTTGGCATATTGATGTGTCCAGTCACCGGCTCCGGCGAGCCCACCACGAATCAGCCGGCCTGACGACTCGGTCATGTCGTCTGCTTCTGCCATCGTTTTGATCAGGGGGACGGTGGAATCGGAACCGGAGTCTGGCCACTGCGCTGCAACGCCGCCCCACGGTCGAAGCACTCGACGCAGCGCCGCCGCCATCATTCCCGTATTGGACGAGGCAACGAGTCCCTTCCCGGCAGGACTCGTTGCCTCGTCCAATACGGCCGCTTGCCTAAGACCGTTGGCATCGACGAGGAGAATCGCATTGAAACAGTAGGGTGGGTAGGTGAGTTGCTCGGCAGGCATGTCCGACAGTGCGTCAATCCAGATTCGTGTTCCGTAGAGACACGCGTCGATGCAGGCGAGGCGCAGACCTGCTGCTGCGGCTTTGTCAGCGACGAGACAATGAAGGCGAAACTCGGTGTGTTGGCAGATCGCTTGAATGGTGGAGATGTCAGGAACGCCCACCAGCAGGGCGCGGCCTTTGAGCGTCGATGTCGGTAGCGGCGCTGGCAATTCTTTCGTCAATGATGGCGCGTTTACGATTCGCTTCGATGTGTGAGACGGTTTCTTCGAGGGGGCAAAGGCAACGATATCGCCGGTGCTGACAAACAACTTCGCGGCGGTTACCGCCAGTCCAGTGGCGCTCACGCTGGTGGCTAACTCAGTTCGCCAGAGTTCGCTGCCGTTGGTTTGGGACAAAGCAACAACGAATTGAGGACCGCCAACCAGTAGGGCGTCCTTGGTCAGAATCATGCATTCGGCGTCAGTTAGATCCGAGGACTTCGTAGCCTGACTCTCCGAGTCGGGCTACGATGCCCGACTCGGAGAGTCAGGCTACTGCGAGTGAGATCCACTTTCCAACGTTGAGCAGCGAGAGCTGCAGTGGGCGACATCGGTTTCTTCTCATCAAGCTTTGCACGATCGATCGCAGTGATCGCTCGATCCGTCGCCTGAAAGATGGTCGTTGGCGAAACGACGATGCGAGAGCCGCCAAGGACCCCTTGAACCTTGCCATCCGCCTGATTGAAGAAACCTAACGCTCCCATCGCGCCCGCGACCAAACGCTGATCGTAAAGCAGGCCATAAGTCCCGACACCAATCGTTTTTTTAGGTAATGACTAACTTGACTCATCAGAACCGCTTGTCACATTGTCGCACGCTATTGGATTTGCGACAATCGTTTTCAGCTAAGCGCGGCTAGGGTAGCTCCCGAACGCCGACAGTCCTGAACGGCTCGCCGCGTCTTTTTTTATTCAGGACAGCCACAATCAGGACGTGGCAAGCGTGGACAGCGATGAAAAAGAGTTGCTCAAATCTATAGAGGCAACGAATGGTACAGGTTTCGAAAAATTCAAGTATGATGAGTCGAGTTAGTCGTTACCTTTCCAATCGCTTAAAATGGGCCGTTTTTCATTGGGGGCCTGCACGTTCACCGCTAAGAAATTTTGCCAACCGTCGGCATTCTTGCACAGTCAGCGAGCGTAGCAATTTGGCCGCAAGATGTTCGATCCGCGCGTCAGATGCGTCGGATTCTGCGTCGCCTATTTGCGAATTGGCTGTTTTCACCGTTAGGCAAGTACGCTGTTCGAGTCCCGCCTCGGCTACTTTTGCATTCTTCCTGTTTTGTCTGGCGATGACATCGATTGAATCCCCGACAAATACACACCCATTCTATTCCTGAACA
>PBMZ01000178.1 GCA_002722955.1 Planctomycetaceae bacterium
GCAACTATCCGCTTTCGAAGATCCATCGACAGTGGGCCCATGATTTCTCCTTCAGGAAAAACCGCCCTCTACCACAAACCCTGGGAACAGATAAAGGTAAGTTACTCTAAAAGCCCGGCTTTTTCAAAAAGCCGGACTTTTCAATGCGCGTGAAAGAACGCCCTTGAAGGAGCTTCCTTCAAGGGCGTTCTTGATGCGGAGAGACCGGGATTCGAACCCGGGGAGCCTTTTGACAGGCTCACAGCATTAGCAATGCTGCGCAATCGGCCACTCTGCCATCTCTCCGTCCGACGCCTCAACGGGCATCGTCCGAGTATGTTAGCAACAAAGCCAACAGCCATCAACGTTCTGCGTCGCTGTTTTGATCATCACTTTCGACCGCCGTTTCGTCGCTGTCTTTCTCAACCCAACTGATCAAGAGCGGCAACAAAACCAGATTCCCAAGCAGCCCACCGACCATGGCAACGCTGACAAGAATGCCGAAATAGATCAGCGGAATGAAGTGTGAAAGCGTCAGAACACTAAAGCCGGCGATCAGGGCAAGATTCGCGAAAACCACGGCCCGCCCAACACCAGTGTGCGTGCGGTGCAACGACTCGAAGACTGTCAGACCTTGCCTGCGAGCTCGATAGTAGCCGGATAAGCAGTGGATACTGGAATCAACCGTCAGCCCCATCGAAACACTGGCGATCATGGCAGTGGCGATATAGATGGGCAGACCACACCAGCCCATGCCACCGATCACCAAGATAATCGGGAACAGATTCGGGATGATGGAAATCAAACCGATGCGAAGACTGCGAAAGGCGACGGCCATCATCGCGCCAATGCCCACGGCGGCCAGACAAAAACTGACCAGTTGGTCTCGCAACAGGCTCTCGATGATGTAAGCCAGCAGGACAAATAACCCGGTCACTCTCGAGTCGGCAGGTTCGGACTCGGCCAGAAAGTCGGAATCTTCCCACTGCGCAATCTCCTCGTCGGCGACCCGGCGGACCTCGGCAATCAGTTTCAGTTTTTTCTCAGAAGATTGCCTTTCCCGCGAACGCAGGATAAGTCGCATGCGACCGGCTTCGGGGTTGTACAAGCTTGACTCTAACTCGCTTTGGAATTTCCGCAGCGTTTTCAACCGTCCGCTTAAAGTCAGCTTCATGAACAAGGCGCGTTTAGGCACCATGTCCAAGCCATCAGTCAAGCAGATGACCTTGGTCAATTGACCATCGCCGGGGCCAAGAAATTCTGTGCGGATGCGTTCGGCCAGTTGCCGGATGTTGTCAACGTATTTCTCATTCAATTTCTTGGGTGCAGGAATGTTGACTTCCCATGTTCCGGCCCCTCCCAAATTCTCCTCGACGAAATTGAGCGATTGAACGGTCGGACTGGATTCGCGAAAGTTCTTGCTGAAATCGGTCTCGACGCGCAAACGAAAAAAGCCGAGACCGGCAAACACGACCATTGCCAAGCTCCCAAAACCCAACAGTTTCGGGTGGTGCTCGACCCAACCCGTCACGCGCTCCAACAAACTCACCAAGTGTTTCTCGGCCGGTGCCGAGTGTGGATCGACGCCGCGTCGTCCCAGCATAATGCCGCCAGGCAAGATGGCGGCAACCGTCGCGATCACCAACATCGTGCCCATTGCCATCATCACGCCGAAACTTCGAACGGGTGTGATCTCACTGGACAACAATGCGGCGAAGCCGATCGATGTTGTGCAGCAAGTCCAAAACACGGCCGGCGCCAGCTCGACCATTGTGTTTCGCAGCGCATCGATCGGTTCTTGCTCGCGCCGCAGTTCGCGGAAGTGGATCGTCAAGTGAGTCACGGTGGCGACACCAATGATGGTCACCAACGAGTTCATCATTGAGCTGACCATACTCAGCTTGATTTGGCTGATGACCAGAATGGCTTCGGTCCAACTGATCGTGGCGTAGACAACGAACAGCAGCAAAATGACCCACCGCAGATTTCGAAACAGCGTAAAGATGATGACCGCTAACAGCACCAGAGAAACGGCCCAAAGCAGCGAGCCGTCCTCTTCGACGTAACGAAACATGTCATGGACTTGCACCGGCTCGCCAGCAACATAAGTCACATACTGATGATTGGCCGCGACTTCGCGAATCTTGGCAATCGTCTGTTCACGAAGAATCGTTAATTCCGCCTCTGGCTTCAATCTCAAGATGATCGCAGTCGTGCGATCCTTTGGTCCCAACAACGTCCCGCGCACGAGCTCCTTGATCTTTTCTCGCTTGAACTTAACCTTCAACGCGTCGGTTAGACTTTGCGTGCTCGTGCGTTGAACGCCGGGGATGTCATTCAGTTTTTCGACCAGTGCGTTGATGTCGTCAGTGGCGGTTTCACTGAGCGCGCTCTTCTCGTCAAACAGTTGTGGATGCTCGAAGGCAACGATCGCGAACTCGTCGCCACCAAATAGGTCTTTGCTGAACCGATAATTGGCAAGGACCGGGTCGTCTTCGGCGTAGAGCGATTCGACCGACTGATCAAAATTCAGACCTTGTGCTAACCAGCCCGCCGGAACTGTGAGCGCGATGGCTATTAGCAGCATTGGCAGCCGAAGCTTGATCAGCCGATCAGTAGCTCGTTCCAATAAAGTGCCCCGCGCATTCGTCATTGCTGTGTCAGGCGATTTTTCTTAAAGAATTGCTAGAAAGAATGCAGCTCCGGCCGCCATCGATTCGAGAACGGCCTACGCTTGCCCACAACTTAGCATCTAGACATGCTATCGACCATGAATTCTGCTGAGTCTCACAAACACTGGCCATTATTCTTGCTGCTGCTCGTAGGGTTTTGCCTCCGAGCGGGGCTGGTGTACATGGAAAGAGACTCGTTGCTGCTCGACCGTGACTTATACATCGGCATCGCGCGGCAACTGATTGAAACCGGCGAGTATGCTCACCCGGACACCGGTAAGCTGACGGCTTACCGACCACCCCTGTATCCATGCTTCTTGGCTATCGGATTTCAGGTCATGGATCCGGCTTGGTTTGTTGCCCTCAGCAATCTTGTATTCGCGGTGGCGACAATATGGCTCGCGCATCGACTTTGCTTGGAACTGAAGTTTACTCCGCTGGCTCATTGGGGAATCGTCACGGTCATCACTCTCGATCCGATCTTGATTCGTTACACGCCACAAGCCATGACCGAGACGCTGTTCACGTTCTTGGTTTTAGCATTGGTTGTGTTGATGATTCGCTGGCACGAGTCGATGCAATGGAAGCAACAAGCCGCAATCGGCGTGTTGCTGGGGCTTTGCGGTCTGTGCCGCCCTACGATTTGGGCGTTTGCCGGTTTGTGGGGAATGTTCGAGTTGTATTCCAAGTTTCTCAAGCGACGCCTGTTTCCGTTGCCGTTCGAGGAAAGTCTGCAACAGCGGCTGAAGGCGTTGCCCTGGATCGCTTGGACTGTTGCTTTGGCGATGGCAGCACCGTGGGTTGTTCGAAACTATCAATCGCTGGGTCGACCGATTCTGACAACGACTCACGGAGGCTACACACTGTTGCTTGGCAACAATCCCGTGTTCTATGCAGAAGTCGTCAACGATGATTCGCGGGACGTTTGGGACGGACAGAGTTTGCGGAAATGGCAAAACGAATTAGAACTCGATCTGGCCTCTGCTCATGACGAACTTTCGGAGACCGAGCGTGATTACGGGCTCTACCATCGAGCAAGAGCCAACATTCGCAAAGATCAACGCAGCTTTATCAAAGCGTGTTGGCTGCGAATCACTCGGCTGTGGAGTCCTACTCCCACCGTGAGCGGGGGACTGCCGTCAATCGTAGTTTACGGTGTTGGCGTGTTTTACACCCTGCTGCTCATTGGGCTGTTACCCGGCATGTTTCATTTGAAACGGAATCCACCGGAGAAACTTGTACCGATGTGGCTTTTGCTGCTGGCATTTACGATCGTGCACTGTTTTTACTGGTCAAACGCACGGATGCGGGCTCCGTTAATCCCATTCGTTGCGGTTTTTGGCGTTACCGGTTGGTATCCGATTTATCACTTCTGTCGCCATACTCGAGACTTCTGGCTGAAACATCGAAACGGAAACGACGACAACGATTACTAACGGCCGATTTTCAGGAAATATCGCGTTGGTGAGCTTCAATTAGCCGATATAGATTAACATATTAATAACTGTCGATGGATGTTGACTTTCGACGAAAAATGCGCGTAAACTATTGATACCACTGGACTTCTCTTGGAATTCTGATTTGGAGAGCACTCATGCTGACGATTCAATTCGATCGACGAAACGGCAATTGTGAAGGTTCCTCGAGGCGGGATTTCCTCAAAGTCGGCGGTCTGGGAGCGATGGGCCTATCGGGCCTGATGCAAGCTCGAGCCGAGGCCGCTCAAACGGGCAAGCAAGTCAAAGATACCTCGGTCGTCTGGTTGTGGCTCGGTGGTGGCCCGACACACGTCGAGACCTTCGATCCCAAGATGACCGCGCCGGTCGAGTATCGCAGCGTGACGGGTGAAGCAAAGACAAACATTCCCGGCGTCAGCTTGGGCGGCAACTTCCAACAGATGGCCCAGCTCGCTGACAAGATGGCCTTTGTTCGCTCATTCGCCCATACCAATAGCGGACATGGCGGCGGCACTCATTATGTCATGACCGGTTATGACAACCGCAATATCGACAACGGCGGGTTGCCCTCGCGACCGTCGATCGGTTCTATCACGGCTCGCGTCCGCGGAGCCAATCATCGCGTCACGGGCATGCCGACTTACGTGCGGTTGAGCAACATCAGCTCCGACGGGCCGGCTTGGCTGGGTACGGCATTCGCTCCATTTGATTCGAACGGAGATGCTCGTCGCAATATGTCGCTGCAATTGGCGACCAATCGAATCGACGATCGCCGCGGTTTGCTCAAAGGCTTCGACAACTTGCGACGTGACTCGGACCGGACGGGAGTCATGGATGGGTTGGATGCGTTCGAGAAGCAAGCATTCAGTCTTGTCCTTGGGAATGCACCACAGGCATTTGATCTGAAGCGAGAAGATCCTCGCGTGGTCGCCAAGTACGGTGGTGGCTTAGGCCAGCAAATGTTGACGGCGCGTCGTTTGTGCGAAGCCGGCTGCGGTTTTGTCACCATTCATTACGGCGGTTGGGACATGCATGGCAACATCAAACGCAGCATGTCCAGTCGTGGTCCTGCCGTTGACCGAGCGGTCGCTGCATTCGTTGACGACGTCGCGCAACGCGGCATGAGTGACAACATCTTGTTGGTCATCAGTGGCGAGTTTGGTCGAACACCGCGCATCAATCGCAATGCCGGTCGTGACCACTGGGCTCCGTTGAGCACGCTGGCTCTTGCCGGTGGTGGTTTGAAGATGGGACAAACTGTTGGCGAATCCGATGCGAAAGTGTCTCGCCCACAAAACGATCCCATCACGCCGCAGGACTTGATGGCGACGGTCTTCCATGTTTTGGGCATTGACCGAAAGCTGCAGTTTGTCAATCAAGGTGGCCGGCCAGTCTTCATGGTTGAAGAAGGCCAGTTGATCAATCAATTGGTTTGATCGCGCAACTGTTGCCGCGTCTGCATCAAGATTTGCCCGAGCATGTTCTTGCCGCTTCCTAAGGCTCCGGAGCCCCAGAAGTAGTCTGACGGTGCGTTCTCGACGAGATCTTGTTCACCCGTCGAGAGCAATGCTATTTGCAGATCGGTGTGCGTGGTGAATTTGGCGGTGACCGCGCGTCGCATGACGTCGACTTTCACGTCTTCCCCATCTTCGCGCAGCGGGACCTTGCGCGATTGCCCGAGATTCTTAGCTTCTCGCCTTCCAAATGCGCTGCTCTCGATCAGTACCAGCAAACTTCTGTGCTTGGAAGTAATGCTCGACCGAGGGCCAATACAAATCATCAAGCACGAAGCCGTGCGCAGAGAAATTGCTCAGAAAACCGAATTCGTCGGATGGTGTATAGAATGCAATCATCGGTCTCGCCTTTGCGAATGAACGTGATGCAGACACCACCAATAGCAAAAGGTTCAAGTGGAATAGAAGCCCGGCTTTTCCGAAAAAGCCGGGCTTCTGGCAGATGCTCAAACGCGAAACCGCACGGGCTCTGCATCCCATTCGATGACAACACTTGTTCCAAGTATCAGCTCGGCAACGTTGAATCTGGCCGATTGTCGATAGACAAGATAACTGGATGTCAGCCGAGGATTGATTTCCACAACCAGCAATTGCTTGTCCTGAGTCAGCAAGAGATCGATTCCCCAGAAACCGTCCAGTCCAGGAATCTCAGCAGCAATCGACTCCACAATCGCACGGATTGTCGAGTCGTTGATCTTAGAGGTCGACGGAAGGTCGCTTCCCAGATAGTGAAAACGCCGGTCCGTTGAAATCTGCTGATCGGCGACCGGAAAGATTGTGTGCTTGTCTCCATCAGACATCACGGCGACAGACAGTGGTGTGCCGGCGATGTAGGGTTGCCGGATGAATTGCCAGCCGGAGGATTTGATCTCTGCGGACAATGGATCGGTCGCTTGAAGTTGAAAGGTTGCCTGCGAGCCAGCGCCGCATCTTGGTTTAACGACAACCTCCGTACTTTCCCACGGCACACGATGATCGTCTAAGGCAAGTGTCGGTATTGTTGCCACTTGGATTTCTTCAAGCTTGTGAGCTAACGCCAGCTTGTCCGCACATAGCTGAATGGCAGATAGCGACGAACCAAGAAATCGTCCATTCGCCTCGTCCACAAGTCTCCGTCGCGAAGCCAGGCAGTCGTCGAATTCGGGAGCGATGACAAACGTGGCGTCCGCTTCTCTCGCTAGTCTTTGAAACATCTGTTGTTCAGACTGCTGAGATTCGCACGGGTGAACGATGACTCGACTGGCCCAATCCGAGCCTTGTTCACTTAACCCTTCCAGCCGTGGGTCCAATGTCGTCACGATTTGGCAATCGGGAATGCGAGCGAAGTCTTCCAAGATCGCCAGCAACATCGCCTTGCCTTCAGAAGCCAGCGAATCATCGAGTGGCACGTTCGAACAGGCGCCGCTGCAAAGGAACTCGGAAACGAAGACGAGCATGTAATCTTTTTGTCGTGCTTGGAAGGCGTTGAATTCCGGGATCCTCTGAATTAACTTGGAACGCCTATGGTTTCAAGCGACTGCCTAATTTCATCTTGGGCGTAACCGACTTTTGCTTTGGATTCGTTGTGGTTGGTGAGCATCCTCGCGGCGAAGGTGCCTTTGCCGTTCAATTCTTTATGTTTTCAGTGGCTGCCGTCGCGGCTGCTGGTGGTTTGGGCTATGGGCTCACGTTGACGGGACCGCCGGCGAGAAGTTCGACGGCGGCGATGCAGTTACCTGCCGCGTTCTTTCTAACAACAGTGTTGTTGGCCGTTGGCAGCGCAACCATGGCTCGAGCGGAGTTTCTTGTCCGCAACGAACGTCAAGAGCCGTTTCGCAATTGTTTGAAAGTGGCCTATGTGATCGGCACTTGCTTTTTCAGCATTCAAATCTATGGGCTTTGGTGGATCCTGAAACTTCAGAATCCCAACCAAGCACAAACCGGCGCCAACGCATTTGTGTTTGTGTTCGCTACTTTGCATGCGATGCACTTTTTCGTCGCCATGCTATTTATTGTCTATGTGATGCTAAAAGCACATTGGGATCGATATGATCACGAGTACTATTGGGGCGTGACCTTTTGTGCGTATTCCTGGCATATGCTGGGGATCGTTTGGCTGGCCATTATGGGAGTCATGCTTGTGGCCGGTAGCCAGCAGTCCGTGTTGTAGGATGTCATCAGCATGAGATTTCAAATCTCAGATTGCAAATTTCGAATCTCAAGTTCAACCAATGGCGTCGATCATATCGCGATATCGAAAACAGTTAACGCTTCCTCTGCTCAGTAAAGAACTGACCGAGCAGGCGAATCGGCGTCGGACTTATATGATCCGCACGCTTTATGCTTTGACGGTCAGTATCGTTGCCATCGGCGGTCTCTACGACATCAATTACGATATGCGGCCTTTTGCGATGCTAGGGCGAGGCGGGCAACTGGTTCAGGCGCTGACCTTTACTCAATTCTTCGGCGTGTATTTCTTGCTGCCGTCGATGACGTGTGCCGTGTTGACTCATGAGAAAGAACGCAACACGCTCGAGCTCTTGCTGCTCACCAAACTGGGACCTTGGATCATCATCTTCGAGAAGATGCTTTCGCGGATGGTTCCTATGCTCGTCTTTATCTTACTGACGCTGCCTGTCCTCGGAATGGCTTACGCGATGGGGGGCACTGACGGCGCGCACTTGATGACGTCTTTGTACTTTTTGGTGTTGGCCAGTTTGCAGGTTTGCTCGATCGCGATCGCTTGTTCGGCGTTTGCGGCTAATTCTTCCACATCGTTTGTCATCACTCACTTGTCGATCTTCGCGGTTGTTTTCGGACCTGTGCTCATCGACGAGATGAGGTGGATCAATATTCGAGATGAAGAAATGTTGTTCCCTCCCGTGCTCTTCGACCAGTCTTACCGAACGGCTCTGGTGAGAGGAATCGAAGAGAGTTGGGTTTGCTGGGTACAGATAATCCTGACTCTCGGGTTGACGCGGTATCTGCTTGTGAAGCGGGCCTTTGCGAAACAAACCAAGGTTGGCACGCAGATTTTGCGCAACCTCGATGTTGTTATGTCGTCGATCACTTGGCCCGTCCGACGCCTCTTCGCACTCCGCCGTAATGAGCCAGTCTTTGACGAACCGGCTCAGACTTCGCTGCCAATCTATGATCCAATCAGTTGGAGAGATCGCACGAAAACCTTTCTGGGCAAGCGGACACATCGACGCTACATGTGCGGCTTCGTGCTGATGTTTCTCGCCTACATCTACTGGGAGATATTCGATAACTGGTTGTATTCGGGACGCTTTCGATCGTATCGCTATAGCGAAGAGCGCGCAGCCGTTTATTTCTTGTTCTTGGCCTTCGTGGCGATGACGATGATGGTCAAGGCAACCAGCATTATCACATCAGAACGATCACGACAGACGCTCGATGTCATCTTGTCGACGCCCATTTCTAATCGCGATTTCTTGAAACAGAAGCTGCAGGGAGCGTTTAATTTTGAGCGATTCTTCGCTCTTCCCTTCGCCTTCATCCTGGCCGCCGAAATTTATTGGGCATGGCAAGCCAACTCGACCCGGTCGGAAGAATTCGAGATCAGTCGATTTTCTTATGTGGTCTATTCCGTCGTCACGGCCTATGTGTTGTTGCACCTGATTACCTGGATTGCCGCTTTGATGGGTCTGATCTGCAAGACGCAGATTCAGGCTCTCGTGTGTACGATGGTGGTTTGTGGAGGCATGGCGATCGGACCATTTGTTTGTTTTGTGATTCTGTGGGAGTTCCTCAGGATTCGGCCCGACGCCCATTGGGCCTTCTTGTTCTTGTCCAGTCCGGCAACCTTTCCGACATTGTTGGAATTCGATGACCTGGATGAACTCGAGCTGTCTCCGGTCATCACATTCATCTTCAACACGGCCATCTATGGTGGCTTCACGAGGCTGCTGAAGCATTTTGTGTTGTCTCAAGCAGATCGTTTCTTGAAGCGATCTGATGAAACTGAGCCACAATCTTTGCTGGCTGCGTCAATCGAACACGGCCCAAGCAACGGCAAGGATGGGCAAGACAACTAGAATCAAAAACACCAGCACGCCCATCGTCCACCAGATCCATTCCACATCTCCATGGCGACCGGATTGGGACAGTCGCAGCCGCATCTTCTCTCCGAACGCCCGCCGAACACGAGGTCGCTTAAGAGAATTCTTCGTTTTCTCGCTTGATCTGATCTGAACTCTCTTGAAGCAAGGATGACTCCAATTCGTATCCTTCGTCTTTGGTATTGCCCAGAAAAGGTGGACAGTACCAGTGAGCGGGGTTTTCTTCGTCACGAATGGTAAAGTAGAATTTAGCCATGACTCTTCAACAACTTGAACAGACGATTTCTGAACTCCCCCCGATCAACTTTCCAGCTTTCGGGAGTGGTTCCTTGCATTCGACGCCGATCGTTGGGACCAACAGCTTGAGAATGACGTCGCGTCTGGCCGACTTGACCAGTTGGCCAACGAAGCAATCGAAGAACACCAAGCCGGCAAATCCACCCGGATATGAGCCATTTTGCCAGCCCTAGCTTTTGGAAGTGTTATCAGGTTTTGCCTGACGAAATCCGTGAGCTCGCGGACAAGAACTTCGCGTTGCTTCAAGCCGACCCTGCACACCCATCCTTGCACTTCAAAAAGATAGGCAAATACCGATCAGCTCGTGTTGGTTTGCGTCACAGAGTGTTGGCTGTTGAGGTGGATGATGGGTTGTTCTGGATCGGGGATCATGCCGAATATGACCGCCTGATTAACGGCTAGTACCTCAAATATCTTCCTTTGACGGATTTTACCTTCGTGAGCCGCTGACCGTAAGACCACGGAAATCAGGATATCGAGTACCCGGCCGCTGACGCGTCACGGCTCACAGAACCCGTCAAACGAAGATGGTCGAGTTAACCTCACGATCGAGAATGAAATGTCTTCACAGAAAAACACTCCCGCTGAATATCTCGTGATGTTGCTCTCAGTTCTTGCACTGGTGGGTGGGCTGTTTGGTCGATTGATTGGGCTGTTGCTAGCGGCAAGCGACGTGTTGCCCCAAGCCATAGACCCTGTTTGGCCCATCGAATCTTTGATCGCAGGACCGCTTGCACTTGTGACTTTGATCTCTGCCATCATCATGCGGCGTCGCCGAGTCCGATCGCGAATGCTGGGGTATGCGGTTGCCTTCAGCGGCGCGGCTCTCATCTTGTCAATCCTAATCGTGTTGGCTCTTGCTTCTTTTGATGGCAGCGCTGTGTAGCCGTGCCGTACGACTCGGAAATCCTCAAAACGGGCCTTCTCCGGAGCATTAGAGGCAGCAATTTCCGAATAGCGATTGATGAATGTTGATTTTTGAATTGCGAAGTCAGCGAAGAATGACGAGGGCAGGATTCACTGGCCTTCAAAATTCAAAAATCAACATTCATCAATCGCTATTCAAAACCCACACAACCATCCTCAGTTCCGCTTTGCTCCGCCAGCGAAGCAAGCTCCTTTCTTCAGTGAGATGCCCGGCTCCTCCGAAGAAGCCGGGCATCTCAATTAGGCACTGGACTAAAGCCCTCTGGTCCCTAAAATACCCGAAGGTTGGCGGATTGAGATTGCAAGGAATTCGAAAATCTGTTGCATTATCGCCTTCTCAATCACGACACTGACACCATTGCCTTTCAGCGGTAGCAAAGCTCAATGGCCGCAGCCAGTTCTTCGTTAACACCGTCGACACAAAGACCGATTCCGCTTCAAGCGCGCGAGGACATCATCTTCGAGCGGATCGAGTATTTAGGAATCGGTTATTGGGTCGCCAAAGAGCCCGTGGGCCTGAAGTATTATCGGCTTCAGCCCGAGCAATACCATGCGCTCCAACTTCTAGACGGCGAACGCAGCTTAGAACAAATTCGCGAGGAATTGCAGCGACAGTTACCCACCGTGCGTTTGCAGTACGCGGACATCCAGCACTTGGTCACAGACTTGCACGAGAAAGGCCTCGTCTACAGCAAGCGGCCCGGCCAAGGCATCGCGTTGATCAAGCATCATCGCGAGCAAAAATACAAGAAGATGATGAACACGATGCGGAGCCTTTTGTATTTGAGGCTACCTGGTTGGGACCCGGAACCGACGTTGCAGGTCCTTTATCCAATCGTCAAGTTCTTGTTTCGACCGTGGTGCGTCGCGTTGACTTGGTTGGTCGTGTTCGCCTCATGGATTTTGCTGACCGTCCAATTCGACGAGTTCCGCAGCCAGCTTCCTGCTTTCCAGCAATTCTTCGGTTGGCCAAACTTGATCTATCTATGGCTGACCCTGGCCATCTCGAAAATCATCCACGAGTTTGGACACGGACTCTCCTGTAAACACTTCGGCGGCGAATGTCACGAAATGGGGGTGATGCTGCTCGTGTTCAGTCCGTGCCTGTATTGCGATGTCTCGGACTCGTGGGTGCTGAAGAATAAGTGGAAGAGGATCATGATCGGCGCGGCCGGCATGTATATCGAGATCTTCTTATCCGCCATCGCCATCTTCATTTGGTGGAACACGCAACCGGGGCTCTTACATAACCTGGCCCTCAACGTGTTTTTCGTCACGACGATCACCACGGTCATCTTCAATGCCAACCCGCTGATGCGGTTCGATGGCTATTACATGATGTCCGACTTCTTGGAGATCCCCAACTTGCGACCCAAGGCGGATCGCATGTTGCGTGAGAGCTTCGCTTGGTACTGCCTGGGCATCGAATCACGCCCAGACCCGTTTATGCCCGAAACCGGCAAGGTCTGGTTCGTGCTGTTCGCAATCTCGGCATGGATTTATCGATGGTTTATCTTGGCCGGTATCACCATCTTCCTGTACACGGTTTTGAAACCTTACAACTTGCAGAGTATCGGAATCACGTTGGCCGTGGTTTCGATTGGAACTATTTTTGGCAACATGATCTTCAACATTTACAAGATCATCACAGCTCCGAGGATCGAGCCGATGAGTCGCCCGAAAATTGCCGCGACGTTGTCCGTCCTGGTTCTGGTCATCGCCGTTGGTTTGGCGATGCCGATTCCGTGGCACATCGAGGCTATGTTCATTATCGAGCCCCACAATGTGCGACATGTGTACTCCACGACGCCGGGCCGCATGATGGAAATCAAGGTCGCCGAAAACGAAATGGTCGTCGGTGGCGACACAGACGGCGATGGTGATGTCGACGAAGACGACAATCCCAATCTGCTGGTCATCTTGTCGAACGACGACAAGGAAGATCAGCTGAACGAGTTAAAGCTTCAAGAAACGATTCAGGTCAAGGCACAGATCCCAACATTCGAGGCTCTCGACGATCCTACCCAAAGTCACTTGGCCGAAAAGAAACTCGCCACGATTCGCGGGCAGATTAAAGAGTATCAACGTCAGATCCGCGAACTGAAAATCGTCGCCCCGATCGGCGGGCGGGTTGTCCCGCCATCGCGGACACCGGAGCCGAAGCTTGTCGATGGCAACGCCCAGTTAAGTCAGTGGCATGGCACTCCGTTGGACAAACGAAACTACGGCTCGTTCGTCGACAGCCGCACACACATCGCCAGCATCGCGCCGGACGAGTTCTATCAAGCCGTCCTGTTGGTTGACCAAGGCAACCGCAACGACATCATGATCGGCCAAGAGGTCGAATTGAAATTCGATCACTTGCCCGGCACAACCTACATCGGTTCCATCGAGGATATCTCGGACCGCCACTTAGAGTTCGTTCCAGAACTGTTGTCGAATAAGCTCGGCGGCGAGATTCCGACGGTCACCGATTCGCAAGGTCGCGAGCGACTACAAAGCATCGCATATCAGACGACTGTGCTGCTCGAGGAAGACGTGGCCCTGCTGCGAACCGGCATGAGAGGCCGCGCCCGCTTCCTAGTCGATTCCCGCTCCCTGGGCGAGTGGCTCTGGCGCTATCTGAACCGAACCTTCCGCTTCCGCCTGTAGAGGCGTCTTGGGCTCGCCGACTACAAGCACGAAGCGCCTGCGAGTGAGTCCGATAAATGGAAGTTTCGCAGGTAACGGAACACACTCGCTTGCGCGTCGTGCTTATATTTGCGGCTGCTCCTTCGGTCGGGGCTCCGCCTCTTCCTACCTACGGGCCTTCGTTCCACGCTCCGCTCTACTTCTCTTGGCTGGGCAAAACTGTGGCGACGCGAAAGCCCAGGCAATCGTCCCCGAACCGCGGCCCGAAGTGGCCCCGAAACGCCGCACGGCAGCGATCACGGTCGTACGCCCAACCGCCGCCTCGATCCACCCGGTAGTTTGCCTTTTTCGTGCCTCGGGGGTCGGTAACGGATTGCTCACCATACTTTCTGTACCAATCGTCGTCACACCATTCCCAGACATTTCCGTGCATGTCGTACAATCCCCATTTGTTCGGCAGCTTTGTGCCGACAGGCTAAGTTTGGCCTCCGCTGTTGGCGCTATACCAAGCGTACTCTTTCAGTTGATCATCGTCGTCTCCGAAACAGTATTCCGTTTCCGCCCCCGCCCGGCACGCATATTCCCATTCAGCTTCGGTCGGCAATCGACCACCAATCCACTTGCAAAAACTCAATCGCATCGTGCCAACTGACGCCGACCACCGGCTGATCTGGTTGATTGAATCGACGATCGTCCCAGTACTCAGGCTTCTTGATTTTGTTGCCGATCGACTCCATGAACTTACCGTATTGGGCGTTAGTGACGGGATATTTGCTTAGCAAGAAGTCTTGAGAGATGGTCACGGTATGGACGGGCTGTTCGTCGCCGTAAGGGTCAGCATTCGATCCCATACGAAAGTCTCCGGAACGGATCAACACGAATTCGACACCACTCGCCTCGTGCACAAACCCGTCTTGAGTTTGGATTCTGGCGTCGCGTTGTTGGCGGAACTCTTCAAATTCGGAATTCTGATCAACACGGCCACCGAGGACTCGGAGCACTGTATCTGTTGGCGTGTTCGATTCGCTTCCTTGCTGCAAAGCATCGAGAAATGGCTCAGCACTGAAGTACAACAATTCATTCAAGCAGCGTTACGCCAGTCCCAAATCTGTCTGGGGCAAATCGCTGGCCAGCATCGCTCGAAAGAACGATTCGCAGTAGGCTCGGTTCAAGTACAACGACAACAACGCGGTCTCTTGCCACCAACTGTCGGCCACCTGTTCGGGCAGGAATTGGCTTTCCCTTCATTGACCGCGTACTCGGCCGCCAGGTACTCCTGAAATGTCAGGTGCAAAAAGCCAAAGCGGCAATCCCGGTCACCAGCCAAGATACCGGATTCGCTACGCATGCGTTGGATAAATGCGTTTCCATCGCGGCCCAGGCCTGAGTTTGTTTTGACATGAGCCAGCCCCTTTTCCGCTTCGCGGACCAAATCGGCCAGCGGTGCCGAAGTGCGATTTTGCTCGCTTTGCATCCACCACGCAATGTGTGACAGAACCATCTGAGCGGCACTGGCATTGTATGTCGGCAGGTCTTGTCCCAGCTCGGCTTCGAAGACGTCCTTTCGCCAGTTTTAAGCAATACCCGAATACAGTGTGCGTACAGTTCTGCACGGCCATCAGGTAGTTCGCGATTCTCGTGAAACACGATGCACATGATGGTTAACAACAATGGGTTGGTACACAGTTCGCGCATGCGGCCCGTTTGGTACACGTCGTCAATCAACACGGTCAGCAATTGGTTGGCGATTTCGTCGGCAGATGCGGAGTCACCGTTCCCGTTGCCATGCAGCTTCTTGTAAGCGGCCACGAACCAAGATTCCACGAATCTCTGTTGTTGATCGCCATCCAGCGGTTGCACGTGAAACTGAACAAACCGCGGTCCCCAGAAGCGGTGGCCCGTCGATGTAATAACCTTGAAAACGACAGTCACCAAGAACCAGTCCTTGGCCCGATTGACTCGGGCTTTGTCCAACCAATTCGAGACTTTCTGCCGAGCCTCGGCGTCGATGATCTCGTCCAAACCATCCAGTATCCACAGCAGCGGCGCATCGTCTTTCCAAAGTTGACTGCCGGGGTCTTGCCAGTCATCGCGGACTTGGTCGCGGAATGTCTCTTCCCGCAGGAATTTTTCCAAATTGCGCGTCTTTTGTCCGAGTGCTGCGGCACTGAGATTTCGAAATCGAAGGAAGACGGGCGTAACGTCAGCAGGTAAACCGAGATCGGCGGGCGACACATCACCACTGGACAGCATCCACGCCAACTGCCGAGCCCCCGTCGTTTTGCCAGCACCCGGTTCACCTAATAAAACGATGCCTTGCTCTTCAAAATTCTGAGCCGTCTTAAAGATGTTGGCAATCTCGACGTCACGTTCTTCGTGCTCGAACTCCCCGGTGCGAAACCGGTCCGCCGCTTTGGACTCGATCGAGCGAGCATTGTTCGCAGCGGAACGTAGGCTTCAGTAATGGGCAGATCGACTGTTAGACTGCGTCCCAGACCTAGCATCGTCAACGACTGGGTATCCTGTGTCAGTCGCCGCAGATACTCGCGGATCACTGGCGAGCGTTGCACAACTCGTTTTCGGGTTGCTTTCTTCTTTGCAGCTTTCTTTTTACTGGTTTTCTTCTTGCTCGATTTTCGTTTCGTTTGAGATACCGCGGCGGCAATCTCGTTCAGTTTATCAACGAGCGGCGTTCCGTGACCGGAATACGAAATGTTTGAATGTTGTATTGAGTCCACAGCCGTTTCGCCGGCTCGCCGTCCGCATCGTCACACATCAACGCAAAGTGTGTGCGACTGTATTTCTTGAATTTATCGAGCACTCTTGCCAAGACATCCATGACGTATTTGTCGCGCATGCCAAAGCCAATGAATAACAGTGTGCGGTCTTTGAACACATCTTCCAGCCGAGTCAGCGCGGCCTCGTGTTCTGACGATTTCGAATCGGAACCGTACAGATTTTCGTATTCGCCGGGGCCAGAATCAGGGTGTCCGGCCTGTGAACCATGCCGTGCAGATGCCAAATCATCGGCGGTCCGTCGTCCCGTCGATCAAACAACTCTTGAAGCAAGAAATCGTCGTCGTTCGCGCAGATGTCGGCTTGATCGTTGGACCAATGCAGAATCCGGTCGTAATTGGTGGTGACGATCAATCGCGACTGCAAATTCCAGATGGCATTGGAAGCTTTTGATTGGCTCCATCTGGCCAGTCGCGTTCGTTGTACGTATCACGAATGATCTTTCGAAACGCCCTCTTCTTGAGATACTCTAAGGCAATATGGGCGGCATCAAAAACCTTCCCCAGTTTCTTCATTGCAGCAACGCCATCCGCTGCCTCTTTCTTATCCGCCTCCGTCAACGCGGTGGCCATACTGTCAAACACATCATCCCAACTAGGAAAGCTTTCTTCACAAAGTGCCAACTGGCACCGGAGCCGATAAAAGGAACAAGCTTGCCAGATTTTAGGGCCTTAGTGAGATCTGCGGGGATGTTGCTCATGGGTGTATCAACTTAATTCGCGATTAATGATTGTGCGAACAGTATATCAAATAGAAAAACAGTTCGACATTCCCACGGATGCGATCAGAAATTCTCGTCAAGTAGCGCAGAAACTATAGAAACCCGACGCGTGAGCGAGGGGCGCTCACACGTTGTGATGTTGCGAGTTCTTTGCCGTTATTGTTGCGCAACAGCTATATGCAGCGTTCCTAGGCCCAAAGGGCCGGACCTATTTCAGCCCTGGGGATAGGTCGACAAGGCCTCAACCAGCCCAATGGGGCGACCCTAAACTTTGATTTGATAAGGTAGCGTCGCCCCGTTGGGGCTTTGGGTGGTCGTTCATTTCATCTGTCCCAGGGCTTCGCCCTGGGCTGACATAGCGCCGGCCCGATGGGCCTATAAGGCTCAACCGTTAGCGACTCGTAACAAAAACGACGAAAAACGCGCAACATCAAAACTCCCCATTCCCACAGGCCGTGACACCAGACTCCAAAGTCTCGAACAAAGTGATTAACCTGTTTTGTGATCGCACCGCCGAGTTCCTTTTGTTTTCGGAGTCACACCGTGCAAGTTGCCACATTCGTTATCGCTACTGCTGCGCTCTTCGCAGCCGACGCCCCCAAGTCTGAAGACTCGAACATCGTTGTCGAGTTATTCGCAGAGAACCCTCAACTGGTCACGCCAACGGGAATCGCCGTTGATGGCAAGGGCCGCGTGTTCGTGGCGGAGAGCAATACTCACTTCCGCCCTCAGAATTACAAGGGGCCTGCAAGAGACCGCATCTTGATCTTGACCGACACGAATGACGACGGCCAAGCCGACAAGCGAGTCGTGTTTCATGAAGGGTTTACGCATGTGATGGATCTCGCGTTTAACTCCGAAGGCTGGTTATACGTGGCGACTCGGATGGACATCCATCGCATGCGAGACACTGATAACGACGGAGTCGCCGACGAAGTCGTACCCGTTGTCAAAATGGAGACCACCGGCACTTACCCACACAACGGATTGTCGGGATTGTGTTTCAATTCCGACGGCACATTGAACTTCGGCTTGGGAGAGAACTTGGGCCACGACTACACACTGGTCGGAAGTGACAACACACGGATTAGCGGTGGCGGCGAAGGTGGCTCGACCTACCACGTCAACGCCGACGGATCGAAACTCCGCCGAGTGACCACAGGCTGGTGGAATCCATTCGGCATGTGCGTTGATCGCTACGGCCGCATCTTCGGCACTGACAACGATCCTGGTGCGTCGCCACCGTGCCGCTTGATTCAGATCCACGAAGGTGGCGACTACGGCTATGAATATCGTTACGGCCGCACCGGTCTGCATCCTTTGATCACATGGACCGGCGAGATTATTGGCACGATTCCCATGATCGGGGGTACGGGTGAGGCACCTTGTGGCATAATCTCAGCCGACCGATCGAATCTTCCCACCAAATACCGAAACGACCTGCTTGTCGCTTCTTGGGCCGATCACCAGATAGAGCGTTATGTGATCACACAGCCCGAAGACTCGGGCCAAGTCAAAGCGGTGCGGCACACGCTTGTTTTAGGTGGCAACGACTTTCGTCCGGTGGGTTTGGCAACAGCACCAGATGGCAGCATTTACGTGTCCGACTGGGTGTCCGCCAGTTATCAACTTCATGGTCTTGGCCGTGTTTGGAGAATCCGCGGTGTCGATACCAAGGCCATCTGGCCGCCGCCAAAGGCTTTTCATTCATTGCCAACTCAAGAGCTTCGTGGGATTGCCTTAACGAACACCGACCTTCCCAACCGAGTTCAAGCAGTTCGCGAATTGCTTAAGCGTAACTATCCGCCAACGAAGTTCGCGAGCGAAAAACAGCCCGTGCCAATTCGCGCCGAAGTCCTTCGATATCTTTCAATGGAAGAGCACGCGGATCTCATTTCAAAAGCAGCAAACAGTTCTGATCCAGTACTCCAACATGTGGCCATCGATGCGCTAGCTCGCGACATCGACCAAGCCCGTCGCTTGCAGGGGGCGGCGGCTATTAGGCTGTTGGCCTTCAAACGAAGTCCAAAACGTGAACAGATCATGCCAGAGATTGCTCTTGATTTGGTGATCAACCACGGCAAAGACGACTTTGATCGTTGGTTCGTTGCCGTCAAATGGATCGCAGACTTCAAATTAATGAAGTATAGAAAGGTCCTGATTGAGAACTTGGATGACGAAGACTTAACCCCCAGAAAATATCTCGCCCTGGCGGCCGCCATCGACCGATTAGATGGCAAGAAGCCTCGGGACATCCCGTCACCTGCAGCATTGGCCGAAATTGCTTTGGATCACGAAAGAAGTATCGCGTTGCGAACAACGACAATGCGACTACTCAACCCTGGAAACAAAGCCATTTCTATCGATCAACTCGTTCAGCTTACCAAAGACAACAGCCCGTCCATTCGATTGGAGGCCATTCGGTTATTGGCCGGAAGTACTGACGGAAACGATCGGCTGAATCAGATCGCTGCTGAAGCAAAGTCGACAAGTGAGCGACAGGCTGCCATCGCGGCGCTCGCTGCAAACAACGAAGCGAACAAACAACAGCTGCTAAAACTGATCGAACATGAATCCGATGACGTTGCCAATGCGGCACTTCAGTCACTGGTTGGCCTCAAACTGAATGCCAATGAAACGCTGGTGCTGGCTACTTCCAGCGGCCAACGAAAGGCGATCGCCGAAGCCGTGCAGCGAGTCGGCGGCGCAAAGTTTCCTCGGCCCGATGCGAAGGACACCAACGCTTGGCTGAAGCTGTTGGAAGTCGACGGCGACGCTGCATCCGGAGAACGCGTGTTCTTTCATTCCAAGGTTGGTACGTGCAGCAAATGCCATCAACACGGTGGTCGCGGCACGGCGGTCGGCCCCAGTCTTTCGCTGATCGCGAGACGCTTGCCGAAAGACAAGACGGCAGCCAAACGCATTTTGCTCGAGACGATTCTTCAGCCCAGCAAGGAGATGGCTCCGCAGTACACGCCGTGGATCATCAGAACAACCGACGGAAAACAGCTCACAGGATTGCCGCGCCGGAAGGGCGGCAACAGTGAAGCCTATCTCGGCATCGATGGCAAAGAATTCAGCGTCAAGAAAGCAGACATCGAATTGCATCAAGAGAGCCGGATATCGATCATGCCCGAGGGCTTGCTGCAAAGCCTTACACTGAAGGAACTCAGAGACCTATTTGCGTTCTTGATGTCGTCTCAGTGAGCGATTCCATCGCGCGTATCAATCCATCGAATCGGCACAATCCGAACAAGTTGCCCAATCTTCGCTGCTGGATGTTGTGAATTGTCAACGCCGTGATGCCATTTGTGAACTAGGTTTACTCAGAAGGACAATTGCGAGGTATCCGCCAATGGCGATTCCTCGTCGTAACTCACGAGTACCCCTATCACACATTGATGGCAGAGTCATGAGCAACGGCAAACTGGAAGGCATCTTCACACCGAATCTCGTCCCACTCGACAGCCGTGGAGAGATCAACGAGTCCGAACTTCGAAGATACGTTGACTGGCTGATCGAACGTGGAGTTCATGGGTTGTACCCCAACGGATCGACGGGCGAGTTCACTCGATTCACCGTCGAGGAACGCCGCCGCATCGTCGAAATCATCGCCGACCAAGTTCGTGGTCGCGTACCGATCTTGGCCGGTGCCGCCGAAGCCAATGTGCGTGAAACGTTGAGGGCTTGCGAATACTACTGCAGCCTGGGTGTTCGAGCCGTCGCCATCGTGGCGCCGTTCTACTACAAACTTAGCCCGGATGCCGTTTACGCTTACTTCAAAGAGATCGGCGACAACACTCCCGTCGACGTCACTTTGTACAACATTCCATTGTTCGCCAGTCCCATCGATGTACCCACCGTGCAACGCTTGTCGGATGAGTGCGAGCGTATCGTGGCCATCAAGGATTCTTCGGGTGACATTCCTCACATGATTCGCATGATTCAAGCCGTGCGAAAAAATCGCCCGGACTTCGCATTCTTGACTGGTTGGGATGCGGCGCTCATGCCGTTACTGCTGGTTGGAGCCGATGGCGGTACCAATGCCAGTTCGGGTGTTGTTCCCGAATTGACTCGCAAACTCTACGAACTGACCAAGTCAGGCCGCCTAGACGAAGCTCGCGAGCTTCAATACGGACTGGTTTCGCTGTTCGATAAAATGATCCTCGAGTCGGAATTCCCAGACGGATTCCGAGCCGCAGCAGCCTTGCGAGGATTCTCGTTGGGTACGGGACGTCAACCGATTTCCGATCGTCAAAAGGTCGATCTGGATTCGCTCCGAGATTCGCTGCAATGCATGCTTGCCGAGCATGGCTTCACCGACGAACCGCCCGGTGGTTGTCCACCCGCCGGATCGGGCAACGACGTCGATTGCGACGCAATCCGTCACGTCGTCGCCAATGTCGTCGCGGAACTTCGTCGCCGCGGCGTTGCCTAATAGAGCCACGCACAACGATCATTCGGTTTTGCGCCGGCAGCCTCTTGCCTCTGTCAACAATGCGCGCGAAGATGCGCACCAGAACCGTAGGACGGATTGCCAATCCGACCCTTCTGAAATGTCGGATTAACAATCCGACCTACACTGTTGATTCCAAGACCAACAGAGGATCGGCTTCGCCAAATGGATACCATCGGATTGATCGGAGTTGGCCTGTTAGGCACGGCGCTAGCCGAGCGATTGATAGAACGCGGCTACCAGATTCTTGGTTACGATGTCGCTGAACAACAGATGCACACACTCTCGCAGCTCGGAGGCGATGTTGCGGATTCTGTGCAGCAGGTGGCCGAACGTTGCCCTCGAATTCTATTGAGTCTTCCCACTTCGGACATCGCACTCTCCGTTGTTGACCAAATCGAAGCGAACGTTCGTGCCGACCAGATCATTGTCGATACTACCACCGGAGCCCCCAGTCAGATTCGCTCGATTGGCGAGCGGCTCGCGCAAAAGAACGTCCGCTACCTCGACGCGACAATTGGCGGTTCCAGCGTTATTGCTCGACGCGGTGAAGTGATCATCATGGCTGGTGGCGAACCGGGTGCGTACGCTGACTGCGAAGACTTTTGGAGCAGTCTTTCTCAGCAAAGTTTTCACGTTGGGCCGGTCGGTTCTGGCGCGATGATGAAGTTGGTCGTCAACATGGTACTTGGTCTGAATCGCGCAGCACTAGCGGAAGGGTTGAACTTCGCTCGAACATTGGGCCTGGATTTGCCGATGACGCTGGAAGTTTTGAATGCTGGACCGGCGCAATCAGCGGCGGCAAAAGCTAAAGGGCAAAAAATGATCGGCGACGACTTCGAGCCTCAAGCCAGATTGGCGCAGCATCTGAAAGACGTGCGGCTGATGCTGGCCGAGGCCGCTGATAGAGATGCGAAAGTTCCTATGTCTACCTTGCACGCGGAACTTCTGCAAACCGCCGTTGAGTTGGGATTCGCTTCCTCTGATAACAGCGCGATTATCAAAGCTTACGAGTTATCCCAACCGTGACGGACGTCTATAATTGACGCCATAGCTCACGCGACGAGGTTGTGGAACGACTCATGCTGTTTAGAACTCAGGCGACTATCACTGCAGCAACTCTTGGCTGCACACTCGTGTTGTTCTTGGCAACCGGATGTCAGCCATCAGGAGAAGCTGTTGAACAAGCTGCGGATAGCGGTGAGTCGGTCGTCGAATCGCCATCAGCAGGAAACTCGGAAGATGACAGCGACGTACTGTTCTTGGAATGGTCTGATGACATCTTTACCCGAGCCAAACGAGAAAAGCGGCTCGTGATTTTGCACCTTGGAGCTGTATGGTGTCACTGGTGCCACGTCATGGGAAAGACAACCTACCGCAATCACGAAATCGTTTCGTATGTCGACGAACACAGATCTCCGAATTCGTTGCCTCGAACTTTATCGATTCGAATAGCGAGTTGCCCGGTTTCGTGACGGCGCGAGATTCAGGGTTGCCCGGATCAGACCGCCCTGTCGAAACCAACATCACCGCCGCCCGTTGGCTGATCAAGTTGCATCATTTCACGGCCGAGACGAAGTGCAAAGACTGGGCAACGCACGCGCTGCGTTACGTCACGATTCCACGCATTGCTCGATCGATGGGACTTAAGGGCGGGCTCTTGTCGGCGGACTTTGAATTGCGAACCGAGCCGTTACACTTGGTGGTCATAGGCGAACGCGATAATGAGACTTCCCAGGCATTGTTCCGAGCCGCTCAAGCGACACCATTTGAACATCGCTGCATTCATTGGTTTTCGAATCGTACCGCCGCGGAGTCGTTGTTGAAGTTAAACCTTGCTGAGTCAAACGAATCGGCAGGTTACATTTTTCATGATGGGCAAGCGTCCGAGCCGATCCAAGCCGATCATGATTTTGGCGATGCGATTAATCTGCATCTGAGGAAAACCGATGCGAAATAAGATGTGTCTTTCCGTAATCTTGAGTGTTGTGTGCGTTGTCGGCTGCGGCGGTCCGGTGGACGAAAACAGCCACAAGATTGCTCAATGGGCCATCGATGCTGGAGGCAAATTGACGATTGCCGATCACACACTGAATTTCAGCTCGATGGAAGACTTGCCTGCGGACGCCTTTGGGATCACGGGCGTCGATTTGCAGGGCACGAAGATTAAGAACGAGGATCTCGAGCAACTCGTCGAACTCAAGAGCATCCGTTATCTGGGATTGCACAGTACAACGATCGACGACGCAGCCATTTCCACCATCGTCAAGCTCAAGAGTCTGGAGCGGCTAGAGTTATCGAACACGCTGATTACAGACAAGGGACTTAAGCAACTCGATGGGCTACCCAAGCTGCGAAAACTGTACATCTCGAACACAGCCGCAACCCAAGAAGGTGTCGACGCACTAAAGAAAAAGTTGCAGAACTGCGAAGTCATGTATTTTTAATCGAGCCTGCGAACTTCGCTAAGAACCAGGGCTATTCGCGCGATAGCACAGACTTGAGCAGCCCTGGTTCATGAAACCGTTTTCGGGTCGCTCCCTTCAGTTGTGCTAACTTGGCGCTTGCCTGTTCATTCGCGGCCAAATCGGCATTCGGCTCAGCCAACACTCGAAAGGCAACACACTCCAGTCCGCCTTGCGAGCCATCGTTGACAGAATGTTGGTGATCAAGCCGTGCTTGCTCTTCCGTTAGTTTCGTCGACCATGCAAGGCATCGATCTAAAAGCCAGTTTCGGTCAGCCTCAGAAAGGCAAGAATGCCGTGCCTCTATAAGTCGACCACAACCAAGCGAAAACTCACGAATCCGCTGAGACAGTTCGACTCGATCTTTCGGACGCTTGTTAAACCACTGTTCGCCGCCGTCCGCGATTCGGTTCAAGTACTCAGGGGGCGCCAACGACTCATCGAGCGAACTCTTGGCAAGCCAACCCCAACTCGCAGGTGGGTCGTTGCCAAATGGATTCCACACAAGCGCACTAGAGATGATAAGCATTGTTGTCGGGCCAAACTTACGACGTGATTTGCGACGAACTCGGATTGAATTCGAATGTCGCTTACAAAACCGCCAGCTCGGCCAAGTCGAAACTTCGAGACTGCGTAGCACAAAAACTATCATGACAATTCTCATTCTCGACATGCCGGAAGAAATGAGCGACCTGTGTGATTGGCTGACTCATCACCTGACGGGACCGTCGTTGGCTGAAGTCGTGAGCGAATTGATGACGATTCATCAGTCGCAAGATTGCCCAACTCTTGATGATGTGTTTGGAACGCAATTGAATGATGTTCTTTCGACAGGACTCGAGGCTCATCACGCCGGGCAAATCCAGCAGCTCTTGTTGACTCCGACGCTGTTATTAGACCTCCAAGAGAGAATAGCGTGCGAAGGTGGAAGCCACTGGCTTGCGGCGGCTGTGACTCATGAATCGACACAACTACAGGCAGCGAGCCATTGGAACACTGCTACCCACCGTCGGCGTCACTTGCGACAGTGGAAACTCGCAGGCCTCGTGGCGTCAATCGTTGCAAAAGAGTTGCTTCACGCTCAGCCAATATTGAAAAGCATTCACGCAACGTAGTGATCTTTTCGCTGATCAAGAGTCGCTTCAAAGGCGGCGCGGCATGCTCCTGAACTTGATCAGCAAGCGCAGCAACTTCAGAACTCTTCTGTTGATCACGATGATGATCAATCATCGTTGTCCGCGCAATTTGGTAGAGCCATGCTCGAAACGAGCCACCTTGAAATTGTGAGTGAATTCCAGCCCAAACCTTCATCCACACTGCCTGCGCGATGTCATCCACAAGGGAGCGATCGGTTCGCGCCGTCAGAAACGAAAGCAAGAGTTGCGAGTGCCGCCAATAGAGGGCTTCGAAAGCTGATCGGTCGAGCGTTGATTTGGATGCTTGGATGCACTCAATCAACTGCTCGTCCGATAACGGCTCAAATTCACCTTGATGGGTTGCTGAAGCGTTCACAATCGATAATCTCGGCGGTAGACCATTCGAAGACGGCATGATGAATGCATTCCCGTTCGAACGTGTTTGATAAGCCTTTAAACGCCGTAGAGCCGCTTTTCTGCCGCGGCTTTTCCAGATTTTTCCAAATCAATGCTGAATTAGGCCAATCGATCCATTACAGATGCCGATTCGTGCACACCGTACCCAGCGTTCGCCAAGCGGCAAACGCTTTCGATTTGAAGTTTGAGGCAACCCTACTCAGCCGCTTCCTCGTCAGATTTCACCGCCGCGGGTTTCGTCTTCGCTTCGTGACCACTTGGCTTTTCAGTCGGCCGCTTGGGCGAGCAGTCGAGCCAGCGCCTCTTCCGAATCAGGCGCGACCGCCAGGGCATCGTCGTCATCGTCGTCCGTCGGTGGCTGCACGACGATAGTATCACTTGGAATGCCGTCATTCGAATCGCCATCGGTTGGAATTGTTGGGCCACCGGTGAAGTCCAAGGCCAACTCCAACTCGCCACCGGCGATGTTTCCGGCGACATTTTCCATCTGAACCGTGCCATCGGCGTTAACCATGGCCGCGGACACACTGAAGTCGCCGTTGCCGACGCCGGCCAGACTCAAGTTATAGGTACCCTGAGATGCCTGCGGAATGATGATCAACTCAGTCGTGCCATCGCCCGAGTAGAACGAGGCCGGCCCCGTGAACACGAAGCTGCGAACGTCAGCAACGAGACTATCGAAGATCGGCTCAAGGCCTTGATAGGTCAACTGTGCATTGCCGAAGACGTTGACTGTTCCCGATGATTCGCTGATCAATATGTGCTCGACGAGCGAAAAGCTTCCGTCTTGCAATGCCAACGCATCGCCGTCACCTTCAGTCGGCGGTCCACCGTCATAAGCGATCGAGTTCGTGAAGTTGCCGTCCCCATGATCGACGACCAACAAATCATTGCCGCCACGCAGATTGACAAGGATATCGCCACCAAACGCCGACAATTGAATTTGGACGGCCGAGGTCCCGTCGCCCGTGACGTCACCGGATTCGAAGCCAAACGCGTCGATCGCCAAGCCCGTGAGTTCGCTGATCGTCAACGTCTCACGATCGGTCGCCAACAACACTACGTTGCTCGCGCCGCCGAAGCCAACATCGTCGATCACGATGTCGTTACCAACCAAGGTCACGGAAGTCGGCGATTCATCGTTCTGAATAGTGCCCAGCGCCGAGTCATCGGCTCCGCCGCCATCCAAAGTCACGCTGCGACCATTCGCGGCCAAAGTGTTGATCTCGACGTCCAAAGTCTCGTCAGCTTCGAACAGGTTGTCATCGATAACATCTAGCGTGACCGTTTGAGTCGCTGATGCTGATCGATGCGGTATCGTCGTTCACGATCGTGCCAACGCCCGTGTCGTCGTCGATGATTACACGGCTCGTATCCGTAACTCCCTTGTACTTCGCGTCGGTCAGCTTGATTTCGAACGTCTCATCGTTCTCAACAATCAACTCGCCGATCACGTCGACCGTCACCGTCGACGACAGCGTGCCGGCAGTGATCGTCACCAATTGATTCGTCACGTCATCGAAGTCGACGCCGCCACCAGTCGCGGTCACGCCCAGTGTCTTCGCGACAACCGTGATGTCTTGCGAGGCAACGCGGCTCAACGAAACGTTGAAGGTAAACGTCGTCGTCCCGCTGTTGCCTTCCGCGAACGTTGTATTATCAACCGTCACGAGAGTCGCACCATCGTTCACGATCGTGCCAACACCAGTGCCGTCAGCGATCGTCACGCGGCTAGCATCCGTGTTGCCGTCGAACTTGGGATCGCTCAACACAACTTCGAACGTCTCGTCATCTTCGACCAAGACGTCGGCATCGACGTTCACCGTCAGAGTCGTCGATTGACTACCCGCGGCAATCGTCAACGTTTGACCGATGACGTCGGCAAAGTCGACTCCACCACCTTGCGCTGATAACGACACCGTATTGGCGACAACAGTAATATCCTCGCTGGCAACGCGATCACTGCTCACCGTAAACGTCAATGCTCGACAACAATGCCCTCGGTGGCCTACAGGTTGAGGCCGTCGATGTTGATCTCATCGTCGCCGCCGAGACTCATGACTTTCACATCGCCGGTGAAGGCTGACAACGGGACAGTCACTGTGTTCGTGCCGCTTCCGGTTGCACCAGCAATCGCCGTGGTGATTAAGTTCACGGGATCAGTAATCGTGACGTCGGTTGCATCGGCCGAGATCGTCAGTCGATCGTTGCTTGTCCCACCGTTAATATCGGTAATCAGCAAGTCATTGCCGCTCAGCGTAACTTCCGTCTCGATAACCTGATTCAAGAATACTGGGTTCTGGCCGGGACGATTCGCGATCACGATGTCCATTGCGCCGTCGTTGTTGACGTCGCCGACCGCTGCGTCTTGAGCCGATCCGGCAAAGTTCAGGCCACTGTTACTAAACGTGCCCGAACCGTTGTTCAAAAAGACTTGGCTTCCACCGCCATATTTCGCGATGACAGCATCGAAGTCGCCATCACCCTCGATGTCGGCCATCGTCACGCTATACGGAAAGCTGTTGGCATCCAGTGACTGGCCCGAATCGGAAAACGTTCCCGTGCCGTTGTTCGTCCAGACTTTGTCGGCTTGGCTGGTGTTTCCGATAAACGCATCCAAGTCGCCGTCGCCATCGATGTCGGATAGGCCGATCGATCGAGAATTGGACGAACCAAATGATTGACTTGAAGTAAACGTTGTCGAGCCATCGTTTAGCAGTACTTCGTTAGCACCGGTAGTCACGACCAAGAAATCAAGATCACCATCACCGTCGAGATCACCAAACTGGCCGTCTCTGGTGTTCGAAATGGCAAGTGTCTGGCCAGCGGAGAATACACCTGTACCATCATTGATGAAAAAGGACATGCTGCCATTCGTCACGGCAATATCCAGATCACCATCGCCGTCAAGATCACCCAAATGATATGCGTTTCGGAATGAAGTGGCAGGAAGCGCCACGCCGCCGATGTTGCCTTCGACGAATCCGGGGGGTTGCGTTGCCGTCGTTGAGGAAAATCTTCGAGTTACCAATACGTAGGCCTTGCACGAAGTCGGTGTCACCATCGTTATCAAGGTCTGCAGCTTCAACGTTCCAGGTCAGCGTTGCTGCGCCGACCATCACCGGAACACTGAAGATGAGATTGCCATCGCCGTCGACTCCGTTGTTAAGAATGTATTCCACTTGCGGTGAGTTATTGCCACCAAACAAGTAGTCAAGTTACCAGCGCCGTCGTTGAGGAAAACTTGCCCATTGCCGAAACGTTGCGAGACAACGACATCAATGTCTCCGTCTCCTTTGAAGTCACCGACGGCCGTTTCCATCATTGATACCCCGACGCAACCTTGAACTGCCCACTAAGAAATCGAGATCACCGTCGCCATCGATATCAGCCAGGGTGTAATTATTAGCGGCTCCATTAGGAGTATTCGCGGCCGCAACGAAAGTTCCCGACCCCGAAGGCGGTGTAATCGAAATCGCATAGTCTTCGACTTCATCATCGGCTGCTTCCCCCGTCGGGTCCAAATTCCCCGCAGTGCTCAAACGGAATCGGCCAATGACATTACCGGAAAGCGAACATGCCGGAACATCGAAGGTGACGGTGCTATCGCCAGTCGACACGGAAAGATCGTCGGCGATTTGCTCGCCATCACCAGAGAAGATGCCATCACCATTGAAGTCAATCCAAGCATCCAGCTTACCGCTGCCACCCTGAACGTTGACGGTGATCGAGACATTTTGCTGACCAACTTGAATTGTTCCAAATGTCACACCGTCTTCATCAGCGGTATTTGTAATGTCATCCGAGTCAGCATTGGCCGATGGAACTCCATTACCCTCAGCGTCACGAGTTATTCCGAGTGTCAATCCGGTGGGTACGTGGCGAGCGCCATCGTCACCGAGACTTGTCAAGGTCGGTCCATCGCCGAAGTCGAACAATTCAAGTTCATAAGCGCCGATATCAACCGTCGAGTTGACAATTCGAGGAAAGCCAGTGCCACGTTGATCTGTCGTCAACCCAGCATTGTTAGCCTCGGTGTTGCTACCCGCGTCAAGTGCGGGACTCCCAACTACTAGCTCATGCGTCAATGTCGGGCAGCCGTTGTTGGCAAGCGTCGTATTCAGGATCGTGGAAGTCGTGATCGTGCCCGATCCGTTGTTGCCCACGATGTTGCCGTTGACACCGTCAGAAATTCCCCCCACCGATCCCGAATCGCCAATCACATTGTTAATTGGATTAACAATCTTGCTTGCCGATCCAGCGATGTCGTCTGCCGTCACCGCGCCGTTGACAAAATTGCCGGCGACGATCGTGTTTTGGATCGTTTGATTGTTGACATTGCCAACCTGCAGACCGCCACCTGCATTGCCATCGTTGTCGCTGTCAGCGATGTTCCCAGTGATCGTGCTGCTCAGGATTGTTGACTCGCCGAGCAGATTGATTCCACCCGCATTACCGGCTGCCGAGTTTCCGGAGACAGTACTGTTGATCAGCGTCATTCGACCTCGTGCAAATATTCCGCCGGAGTTGCCGGTCGAAGTGTTGTTCGAGATCGTACTGTTCGTAATCGTGGAATCGGCCTCGAACAGAAGGATGCGCCGCCGTTATTCGACGTGTTGTTGGTGATGGTGCTGTTATTGATCATCAACGTTGCGCATGTAGATGCCGCCACCAGTCACGCTGCCTTCGACCAACAAGTTGTTCAAGACGGCGATTTGCTCGATGCGCAGCCCGGCCCCTTGAGATTCATCGCCACCGGTCACGGTCATGTCAGAGATCGTGACGTTATCGGCCAAGATGTGAAACACGCGATCGATGCCGTTGGCATCAATGATCGTGCTGCTGCGGCCATTACCCGTGATAGTGAGCGCATCGGTGATGTCTAGGTCACCTGTCGCCGCTGCATCTTCGCTCGTCCCAGCGATTGACAACGTAATGGTGTTGCCATTAATCGACGGATCAAACGAAATCGTATCCGCACCAGCCGTGTTGTTGGCGGCGACGATTGCTTCGCGCAGACTGATATTGCCATCCGTTCCAGGCGAGGCAATCAGGTTGGCAATGCTTGTCGTCACGCCGTCAATCGTGTCAGCGGTGGTGTCGACGGTGACCGCTGCCAATAGAGTACGGTCTTCGAGACGTTCCGCCTGTTCTGCCAACTTTCTTGTAGGGCGCCTCAGCTTTTGGCGCATGTTGGTCTGTGTGCGGATTCCAGCCCATCGTTTGAAACGGGCAAGCCACGCAGTAAAAAGCATCGAAAATATTCCCGATGTTGCCGCTTGTGGCGCAGTGGTAGCCCGACAAGTACAGCACCCGTATCCTCTACTTGCTCAATGCAAAAAATCGCCAACCGGGAATCCCACCCCCGTTAACGAAGCTTCATCGACCAAACCAGGTGTTGTGACTGATCCGACCACGTGACCCGAACGGTGTTCTGAGCAGTCCTTGTCACGACCGACCGGTTCAGTCTCGCAAAGATGGAAATAGCCCAGGAACAATTCATTAACAGAGTCTGTGACGAATTAGATTCCAACAACCGGTAACTTTAGACCGGGCTCCTGCCAGCTCGAACATGAAGGCGGTTGTGGAATGATGGGTGAGCCTGCCTCAAAAAGAAGCAGACCCGTTCAACAACGATCGTTTATTGGATTTGCCACACAACGCGTGTCTTCTCCCAATGCCGTTTGTTCGAAACTCGCGCATCGACTAACGGACACCGTTGAACACTCGCTTGATGTTTGACCCAAAGACTTGAGGAACGTCGGGACGCCGTCACCAGAGAAGACGTCTGCTGTCAAACATGTTGCTGTATCTTGAGCTTCCGTTGTCTGTGCACCGGACAACGTCAACACAAAATGCAGCAGGGGGATATGGCTGCACGATCGCTCGACCGGTCGTTGAATCCCCACCGCACCTAATGAGAGGAACTGCGGAAATGCTGGCCCAACCGCCATCTGTATGGCCTCCAACAAACGACGCTGCATGTCCGTCAATGTCGAGCGAAACTGGGCATGGCTCCTAGTTTATCTAACCGTAACCTCAGAAAAAACAATGGAATAGAAAAAAGGCAACAATTAGGTAGAGGCTAACGCCACTGCAGATTTGACTGAAGAAGTGAATTTGAGGGTTGAAGTGACTGTCAGGGTTAACCCGACTCAGTAATTATAGCGCTCGGCATGCCAAAGTCACGGGGGACCGCAAGAATTTGCTGACAGCCGAAGCCAGTATTGGGGATAACATACCTGCTCTTTTCCTCGATACTGCCGGATTCAAAAAACTTTCTACCAGCAATCGTTGCGTATCAGATTCGTGCCCGACTAAATGTCCATTTCAGTCGTTGAACCGCGGCGATAGCCTCACATTACACCATGCTCAACTGCCACCAAGCTACGAGAATCTATAGAAGGAATTGTTAAGAGCACAAGCGGCACTGGTGGTCCAGACTAGGAGGAGAAACGCAACAATTATGTGGACATGAAATCAAAGCCTAGGTCGAGTGACGGGGCCGAATGAGTAAGAGCCCCGATACTTATGCGGTCGACCCCAGTTCTGGCGACGTCGGCAACTCGTTCGAGTGACATGTTGCCCGACGCTTCGAGTTGCACGCTGGCAGCCAGCTCATCCCGGATCGACACGGCTTCGGCCATCGTCGGGCAATCCATGTTGTCCAGCAAAATCATGTCGGGACTGGCACTCAACACGGCTTTCAATTGTTCCAGCGAGTCCACTTCCACCTGAATGGGAATGCCAGGCGGCGTGTTCTCTCGAGCACTCAACACAGCGTCAGCAAGTGAACGCTCCCGAGAACCCGACTCCCAACCAGCGATATGGTTGTCCTTGATCAAGACTCCGTCGAACAATCCAATCCGATGATTCGTGCCGCCACCGGCCCTAACTGCGTACTTCTGAAGATGGCGCCAGCCGGGGATTGTTTTCCGAGTATCCAAGATCGCACAGTCACTGCCTGAAACCGCGTCCACAAAGCGGCGAGTGAGTGTTGTCACACCACTGAGATGGGTCAAGAAATTCAAGCAAGTCCGTTCGGCCGTCAGCAGCGAGGCCAATCGCCCGCTGACTCGCGCGACTGCCTGACCGCTTTGCACTTTTGAGCCGTCTTCACACAAGGACGTCCAAGAAGCCGAGTCATCGACGTTTTTCAGCACCGTTTCCGCAACGGGAAGTCCGGCCACAACACCCTCTTCTCGAGCCGCGATCTCGATGACAGAATCTTGGCCGCCGGGGATCAACGCCTGAGTCGTTAAATCACCCAGATCACCGAGATCTTCCATCAGAGCCAGCGCGACCAGCCGATCGGCTTCGTGCCGCTCACGAATCCCGAATTCTAGCGTCATATCGCGACTCCTGATTGTTGCTGGTCAGAATTGAGCGTTGGAGTGCAGGCTTTAGCCGCCCAATAGGGCACTCGGCCAACACAGGCGCCTAAAGGCTGGACTCCAACGCACGCAGGTTGGACCTTGCCATGATTCGGCGGAAAACACAAGCCAGCCCAAAGGACCACTACAAAGACGACAACCGTTGATACCGGTCAAATCCGAATCTTCGATAAAGTTCGCCACGACCTGACGTCGATGACGAAACCATCGGGTGCAATCCCCCATGCGCACGCGCCACGTGTGCTTTCGGGGCAAGAATGCACCGAGGAAGCCGTCAGTCGAACGATGAGGCCACGAACGATGAGTCGACATTCCCTCTTGATCGCAATAATTGCGCAAACTCTATTCTCATCGTCACTTATGTCGCTCGAAGCCAACGACGAGGCTGGCTGGGAACCCAGCTTGCCCTACCAACGGCACCCAGTGACTCAAAAGCCCGAGCGGAAGATCGTGGCAGAACACGAAGCCGCATCCGAAAGCGTCCTTGCGCCCGCAACGGACGAACCCAAATTCTTCGACGATGAAGGGATTCTCGCAAACGACGAAAGCGTCTAAATCGAGACCTTCGACTACAAGGAATTGGATGTAGACGATGTCCTAACCGCTTCAAACCAAACGGTTTCCGACTACGAATCCGATGCTGCCACCGAGTCAAATTGCGAAGGCGGCAGCTTCACGGACGACTCATGTAGCGACGGAAAATGCCCGCTCTTGCCCAAACTGACTTGGCCGGCTCTCGATTTTCTCAATGATGGTACCGTCGATGGCTCATCGATGAATGGGGACGGCAGCAATGCATGGGACACGCTCGAGATCTTCATGGGGCTGCATGGAACGAAGCAACCTCGCGAATTGGGCCTTAACGCTCACATGGGCGGCCGATTCCACGTGAATTGGGGATTTCCAATCCTCGACGATTACGGATTCGGCGGCCAGATCGGTACTGCCTTGAATTACACCGACAACGCAGTCAAAGCCTTCGAACTACTGGAAAATGACAAGGGACGCCTTGAGAACTTCACGACAGTCGGTGTTTTCCAGAGAACCGAATGGGGCATCAACTGGGGTATTGCCTACGATTTCTTGTTCCAAGAGTCGTTTGACGAGTTCACCTTGGGCCAATGGCGCGGCCGTGTCGGCTTGCAGTTGTCCGAGACCGACGAGTTCGGCGGCTACATCACCTTTCATCCGAACGATGACACGGGAACATTCCGAGGACTTCGCAACTTCTTAGGTCTGACACCAAATCCGCGGTCGATTACCCTCGAGCCCATCATTCAAGGCGGCTTCTTCTGGCGGCACACTTGGGATCATCAGGCCGAAACGACCACTTACATTGGTCTCGCCGAAGACCACAACGACAGCGTTTTCATCTTGGACGAGGGTAACGGAACGACCGAAAACCGCCTTGTCTTCGGTGCCGACGTGCACATTCCGCTCAACAACTACATCGCCATCTTCGGTGAGTCCAACTTCATCACGCCTTCCGACTCAGGCACAGTCGACGCGACACTTGGATTCGCCATCTACCCCAACGGCGGCGCGTATGGAGCTCGGAAGAAGAAGTACGCTCCGTACCAAACCTTGGGCAACAACCCGAGCATGTCGGTCGACTCGCGATTCCGTTAAGCCGCGAGTCTCGCTGATCAGGAGCCGCGACGATGCCACTTTGTTCTCGACGACATGATAAACCGTGCTCGAATCAGCGAGCACGAGTCGGCATTCTATTGGTCGTCTTGGGGTGTTTGTGTTGTTTGCACTTTCTGTTTGAATCAAACGGCCAATCAAACGATCCGTTTCGCGTTCACGACGTCGTGATCAAAATGGGAATGTCCTACCAGCACATCCTTCGTGAACTGGGCGAACCAATGGAACGATTGGAGAATGACACGCAACTGGTCTACTTCGACGGCTGCTACAAGTACCTCCAATTCGAAAACGGATTGGACGCGGGAATCACGGGCTATTTCCGAAATTGCGGCTACTAACTAAGCCGCACCTCACATTCGGGAACAATGCTGCTTACGACGTTCAAAACCGTTGAATTCCGAACCTCATGTTGTCGAAAATCAACATCACCTCTTGCTCTGGCGCATTTGGCGCTCCATATTATTTTGTGAAGCTTCGCGCAGCTAATGGCTGATGTCATTCCAGCTGGCGATGCGTTTGCTTGGAACTGCCATCTTTGCAGAACAAGCATTTTGGTTGCTCGAGGGAGATCATCGTGTCCAAAACCGGGTTGTTTTGCTCATCATTGCTACCGGCACTCGCCGCCGGAGGCCTATGTTACCTGATGGTGATGACGTTCCTCGACCGCACAGGCGTTATGAGCGTACCGCTGATGGTTATCGCTGGATTCACACTAGCCGCCAGTGCCACAGTCGCCTTGTCACCGCTCGGCATCTTGATCTTCACACCCAAAACCGAAGCCTTAGCCACCGAAACAGTCACCGAAACCGACGAAGATGATGATGACCTAGACGATTTCGATGATGAAGACGGCGACGATGACGAGCCCGAAGGCTTCGGCGACGCGATTCCAGACGACTTCGACCCCAATGAACTTGCCGACGATGACGACTTCGATGTCGAGGATGACATGGAAATCGACGAATTGGATCTCGACGATCAAGAGACCTTCGAACTCGACGGCGACGACTTCGACTTCGACGACGACGACTTCGACTTCGACGACGACGAATTCGACGACGACGAATTCGAGTGATCTAAACTCGGCTAGATTTTATCCAACACCTCTGGGTCCGTATGATCCAATCGCGGCAATCCATCGGCGTTGAACAAGTGGTTGTATTTCAAACCGCCGCCAGTGTTGAACAACACGATCTTCTCATCTGGCTTGAGCCATCCGCTGTCGGCAAGTTTCTGTGCCGCTTTCCAAACCGCTCCGGCTTCGGGGCAAGCGTAGATGCCCTGTAACTTGGACATCTCGCTGACGCCTTCCATCAGTTCTTCGTCCGAGATGCGGATCGCTGTGCCGTTGGATTCGTTCAAGACTTTGATCATCAAGAAATCGCCGACGGCAATCGGAACTCGCAAACCGGATGCGCATGTTGACGCGTTCGGAAATAGCTCGGCATGTTGCTCGCCGCGTTCGAAGGCGCCGACGATGGGCGAACAATTCTCGGCTTGAACGACAACCATCCGCGGTCGGTCCGAGCCTATCCAGCCAAGGCGTTCCATTTCGTCGAACGCTTTCCACATGCCGATCAAACCCGTGCCGCCGCCAGTTGGATAAAAGATCACATCGGGCAAGCTAAGCTGCGTTTGCCCGAGTCGATCAGCCATGTCGAAAGCCAACTCGTAGCCCATCGTTTTCTTGCCTTCGATGCGGAACGGTTCTTTGAGAGTCGACAAATCGAACCAACCGAATCGATCGCAGCCTTGCTTGACGAGCTTCCCGCAATCGCTGATCAGGCCGTTGACCAAATACACATCGGCGCCGCCAACGACCGACTCGATGATGTTCGCCGGAGGCGTATCGTCGGGCATGAAGAGTTTGCAGTTGACGCCCGCTTGAGCGGAATAAAACGTAGCCGCACCCGCCGCGTTGCCTGCCGATGGAGCCGCGACCGTCTTTACTCCCAGCGCGACAGCTCGCGTGATTGCCGCTGACATGCCGCGTGCTTTGAAGCTGCCAGTGGGATTGAAGGCCTCGTCCTTGACGTACAGGTTCGAGAAGACCTCGAACGGACCGCGTCGTTGGCAAGGTAACAACGGCGTCAGGCCCTCGCCCAAGCTGACGGCTTCGCTGACGTCGTTGACGGGCAAGACATCAGCAAATCGCCACATCGATCGTTCGGTCCGATTACGAACGGCGTCGGGAGTGAACGTTGATTTGATGGCGTCGTAGTCATAACCAACCAGAAGCGGCTTGTGGCATTCGGTACAAAGGTTTTGAAGTTGGTCAACAGCATGCTCTGTGCCACACATGCCGCAGTTGAGTGAAGTATGCACGAGTTGTTCTCTCTTGGTTGTGTGCCTGTGTTCGTATTTGATCTTTACCCCGAAGGGGTCCAACAACATAGCCCAGGGTAAGGGTGAAGTGGTTGTATGCAAAACTAACCCAGGGTGGCGGCTGAGTTCGTGTTACTCACTCAACCTTACCCTGGGCCTTGTTGTCAGACCCCTTCGGGGTGAAAAACGCAATTAGCCTCCAGAACATTGGTCATTCAACTCACAACTGATCGGCTGCTTGCGTTCATTGACGGTTATGCTTAAGACCAGCCGCAGTCGCCTACGGCTTGCCGTTAGACTTCCATTGGTTTCGGTCCAAACCACGAATTATCGCGTCAGTGACTTGAAGCCAACCGCCATCGTTCGTGATTATGGGACGCTTGTGCTTTGTTCTCAACCGAACGCATGATGCGGAGCTTTTTCAACTATGACGATTCCTCCACTGGTGATTCTGGCCATCGGGATTATTACCGTCCTTGGCCTGATTATTTTCTTTCGAGTCAACGCGTTTATCGCACTCATCACAGCGGCTGTGATCGTCAGTCTGCTGGCTCCGGGCGCTACTGCCGAGAAGATCACACGCGTCGCTGCCGCGTTTGGTGGTGCGGCCGGCGGGATCGGTATCGTGATCGGTTTAGCCGCCGTCATTGGCAAATGCATGATGGACAGCGGCGCGGCCGACCGAGTGGTTCGCGCGTTCCTTGGCCTGTTGGGCGAGAAGCGATCGCCGTGGGCCTTGATGGGCAGCGGCTATGTGCTGGCCGTGCCCGTGTTCTTCGATACGGTGTTTTATCTGCTCGTCCCGCTAGCGCGATCGTTCTATCGCCGAACGGGCGGTAACTATCTCAAATGCATCTTGGCGATCGCCGCCGGTGGAGCCATCACGCACACGCTCGTACCACCAACACCCGGGCCGTTGCTGATGGCTCAGACGTTGGGCATTGACCTGGGCACAATGATTATGGTCGGAGCCCTGGTCGCGATGCCCGCTGCTGTCGCTGGAATCGTCTTCGCTGGCATTGCCGACAAGAAACTCGACATCCCGATGCGACAAGTCGACAACGAGGAACCCGAGCAGTTGTCAGACGATCAACTGCCGTCGCTGTTCATGTCGCTGCTTCCCGTGTTGTTGCCAGTCGTCATGATTGCCATTCACACGATCGCCGACACGATGTCTCGACCGGAAGTTGACGCGATGGTGAACGGCGATTGGAAAGCTCAAATCGCCACGATGGTTGATGACGAGGGAATGAAAACCAAAGATGCCATCGACAAGTTGAAAAAGTCGGCGCAAGCTGACGGCACATCTCTGGGCACTTGGTGGGACATCTCGCAGTACACCGCCGTGACTGGTAATCCGAACTTAGCACTGCTGATTTCAACAATCATCGCTTTGTGGGTCTTGTACCAGCAACGAAAGCCAACCCTTGACGAACTGGCGAAAGTTGTCGAGACCTCACTGATGAGCGGCGGTGTAATCATCCTCATCACGGCTGCCGGATCGGCTTTTGGAGCGATGTTGAAAGCCGCAAATATCGGCAAAGCCATCGAGGAAACTTTTGGAGCCGACGAATCGGGGTTGATCTTGTTATTCATCGGTTTCGCAGTTGCCGCACTACTAAAGATCGCTCAAGGTTCAAGCACGTCAGCAATGATCGTCGGCTCGGCAATGTTAGCCTCGATGATCGCCGGGAAGGACTTGCCTTATCACCCGGTCTACTTGGCCACGGCAATCGGCTCGGGCTCATTGATTGGTTCGTGGATGAACGACAGCGGATTCTGGATCTTCACCAAAATGGGCGGCTTGACGGAAATCGAGTCGCTGAAGAGTTGGACGATCCTGCTAATAGTCCTCGGCCTGGTCAGCATGACGATGACGGTGATCTTGGTCTTCGCAATGCCGATGCCGTTGTCGCCTGCTGGGTAAGATTCTTCGAACAGAAGATCGCAGAGATAACAGAGTGTTTTGAATTTTGAGTTGCCCGTAGTGGGATTCGCCAGAATTCCTTAGGCCAAATTAATGGGACTTCTGGCGAAGTCCACTACGTGAAAACGTTTCTCTGCGGTCTCCTATTCAATCCTTCACAACAATCATATTCATGCCCGATTACAACGACATCGAACTGATGATCTGCACGGCTGCCGCGGCCCTTGAGGATGGGGCGACGGTAGTTGTTGGCACGGGGGCTCCGTGTGCGGCGGCGATGTTGGCTCAGAAGACGACGGCTCCGAACTTGACGTTGATGTTTGAAGCCGGCGGCGTTGGCCCGTTGTTGCCGAGGATGCCGATTAGCGTTGGCGACTCGCGAACGTTTTACAAAGGCGTCATGGCGTCGAGCATGGCCGAGATCATGGAAACGTGTCAGCGAGGCATGGTCGATTACTCGTTCCTTGGCGGTGCTCAGATCGATCAGTATGGCAACTTGAACTCGACAATGATCGGCGACGACTATCAAAAGCCAAAAGTGAGATTCCCCGGCAGCGGCGGCGCCAACGACTTGGGTTCGCTTTGCTGGAGAATCCTCGTGATGACGCCGCACGACCGAAGACGGTTTGTCGAGAAAGTTGACTTCCGCACAACTCCCGGTTTTCTGGAAGGCGGCGATTCGCGCGAGAAAGCGGGCTTGCCCCCGGGCACCGGGCCTTACCGAGTCATCACGGACTTGGCAGTCATGGGTTATCACGCGGAAAGCAAACACATGCAGGTCGAGTCCTTGCATCCAGACGTCAGCTTCAATGACGTGCAAGCTCGAACGGGCTTTGAACTATTACAAGCGGACAAGGTTCAAACGACGGCCGCACCAAGAGCCGTCGTCCTTGAGATCTTGAGGAACGAAGTCGATCCGATGCGCTACATCATTGGTCGCGGATAGTTGCTGAAAAGTTGTCGCATTCTCTTGCGAATGGCGAATCTTTGCGTTCAGCACACTTCTAGAGAGCCACGATCGCTGTGCTCTCGACACTTACGTTCAAACTGCGAAAGGGATCCGTCATGAAACAGCTAGCATTCATCCTCTCAACACTTCTGACAACTTCACAAGCGTTCGGGCAAATCGACATCTACGTGCGGAATCACGACTTCGATCGTGTGCTGATTCCAGGCACGTTTTCTGGACCCGACATGAACGGTGATGGCGTCGGCGACAACTATGATGGTCCATTCAACATCGCGCTACTCGAAGCCGATCTGGATCCAACGGACGAATTCGATTGGCTGCGCATCGAAAACACTGGATTCGTGAACAACGTTGGAGTGATCGTTCCGATTGTTTCTCCGGCTCCATTTGGCTGGGATTTGGTGCGTCCCGACGGGCCCGTGAATTACTCGCCGAGTAACTCGGCCGTGATTCTGGACACATCGATTGGCGACTTCTACTTGCCGGGCGAAGCCGGAACGCAAGTGGGCGGAATCTTCTTGACGAACTCGCCGGATCAGCTCCGTGTTGGACTCCGACAGCGAGTAGGCCATCGTATTCAGCCCGGTCGAACTTATGAGTTGAGCGTCGATGTCGGCGATCCAATGACTGACTTCGTCAACTTTGATTCGGTCTATAACCTCGGTGGATTTCCGGGCTATGACATCGAGCTGCATGCCGGCGGTGAATTGTTGGCGACAACGGCATCAGACACCCTCGGCGGTCCCGAAGGCACTATGTCTACAATCACATTGACATATGACTCGAACAATGCCCCGCCGGCTGCCGTTGGCGAACGACTGGAGATTTACTTGTTGAACCGCAACAACACAGCCGGCGTCACCGGATTGCACGGCGAGGTCAACTTCGACAACGTAACGCTCTCGCACACTCCGAACGAAGCTCGCCCATCGCCTCCACGACGCGGTATGCGTCGGCGTCGTTAGAGTTCGACGAATTCCTAGACAACAATTATCGGGGGAGCGCGTTGCGACGTGCATCCCCATTTTTGTGCGCATACGTTGACCAGCGGCCCGTTTCTTGCGAGTTTGATCTCCGAGAGTAACCCGAATCGCGAGGACGAATGATGAGCAAGCGCGTACTACTAGCCGGAGTCTTTCACGAGACGCATACTTTTCTGGGGGACATTACGTCGCTCGAGGACTTTGCTCTTCGGCGTGGCGACGAGATCTTGACGGCTCGCGATGATGGCTCGCCGTTATCGGGTGTGTTGGAATTCGCCGAGCAAAACGGCTGGGAAGTCTTGCCATCCATCGATCTCAGAGCGACGCCTGCTGGTTCCGTCAGTGATGAGGTTCTCGAGGTCTTCACACAAGCCTTTGAAGAGACCGCCTCGCGTGAATTGCCGAACGGCATCGATGGCATTTACTTGGTGCTTCACGGCGCGATGGTTTGTGAGTCTTTCCCGGATGTCGAAGGCGAGGTCTTGCGGCGGATTCGCGCGATCGAGGGACTCGGTGATACACCCATTTGTGGCGTTCTGGACTTGCACGGAAACATTAGTGAGGCGACCGCCACGTTGGCGCAAGGTTTTATCGCTTATCGCAAGAACCCGCACATCGATTCGCGTGCCGCGTCGATCGACGGCGCGAAGTTGTTGGACCGAATCCTGACGACCGGCGAAAGACCGGCGTGCGTCTGGCAACAACCCTCAGTGATGTGGCCGCCCACGGGAACAGGGACTGACGACGATCCCATGAACGCGCTGGAAGCGATGTCTCGAGAAATCGAAGCGAACTATCCTGACATCTTCGCAGTCAACGTCTTCGGTGGCTTTTCTTTCGCGGATACTCCCGACACTGGTGTCAGTTTTAACGCGATCACATTCGGCTCACCGGAAGTCGCTCAGGCCGAAATTGACAAACTGTCTGATTGGACTGTTGCTAACAGAGAACTCGGTAACAAAGTCGACGCGTCGCTGACTGAGATCCTTGATAATCTTGACGACGACCTAGCCAATCGAACGCCGATCATTTTGGTCGAACCCGCTGATAACATCGGCGGTGGCGCACCAGGAGATGCAACGACGATCCTGCGCGAGTTCGTTGAGCGTGGCATCGACAACTGCGCGGTTATCATCAACGATCCGGAATCTGTTCAGAAGCTGTCTGATGTGCAAGTGGGCGACTCCGTGACACTCAACATCGGCGGCAAGACAAACGATATGACAGAAGGCCCTGTCGAGTTAGAAGTCACACTGCTATCAAAATCGGATGGCCAGTTCGAGCTTGAAGATCACAACAGCCACTTGGCATCGATGAATGGCATCTACATCAACATGGGACCGTCAGCAACTGTGCAGCATGGAGGTCTACGTATCCTGCTGACATCGCGCAAGACGCCGCCGTTTGATCTTGGCCAATTCCGAAGCCAAGGCATCGTGCCTGAGGAACTCTCGGTAATCGGTGTCAAAGCCGCAGTGGCTCACCGCCGGGCCTACGACAAGATCACAGGCGTAACGTACACGGTCGATACTGCCGGTCCGTGTTCCAGCAACCTGAAGACGTTCACGTTCGAGAAACTGCGACGGCCGATCTTTCCGCTTGATGATGATTGAGGCGTTGATATGACCATTCGTCCTCGCCTTCGGCCACGGGTTAAACGATGGACTCATGAACTTGATGCTGCAATCAGCGAGGTTCGTCGGTTTGACTCAGCAGTCGAACGGCCTTGAACGTGTAAGAGATACCGCTGTAGGCAGTCACGGCAACCGTGCTCCAAAGCAACACATTGCGGATTGTGATAATTGCCTCGCCGCGCAGTGTTGGGCTGAGTGAAAGCAGGCTGGCGGTGATGGCAACGCATTGCAGTACCATCTTCACTTTGCCAGCCCAATCGGCCGAGAAGTCCTTGCCCTGCTGCTCCATGAAAGATCGTAGCGCGGTGATGAACATTTCTCGTCCGATGACGATAGTTACCATCCAGGCGCTAACACCAGACTCTGGTTTTTCCAACAGAAACACGAACGAGCCGCAAACGATGATCTTGTCGACGAACGGATCAAGGATGCGTCCCAGAGTGGTCACCATGCCGTACTTGCGGGCGATGTATCCATCCAAAGCGTCAGTGGCGGCCGCGAAAACAAAGATGGAAGCGGCGGTGATCCATAAGCGGTCGTCTATGTCGATCAGGATGAAGACGACGATCGCCAACCCCAAGCGGCTGGTCGTGATGAGGTTAGGAAGATTCTTCCAGTCGGCGTTGTTGGGAACGCTCTCGGTAGGTTGAGCGGTCTTCACCGGCGCAGCATCTTGCGATTCCGGTTCCGTCGGTTGAGTTTGAGGTGATTGGTCGGTGACCGACATTCTACGCTTCTTCGTCTGGCTCGAAAATCCCGGCCAAATCGTAATCGCGTCGTTCGAGAATCTCAACGGGAATCATGTCCCCTACTGAGATTCCGTCACCTTGCACGTAAATCTCACCATCAATCTCTGGAGCATCGGCGTAGGTGCGGCCGACCCAGATGTCTTCGTTGACTTGATCGTCGACGATGACATCCAATTCATAACCAATCAGCGAGTCGCCAAATTTGAAGGCGATGTCTTGTTGCAGTTCCATCAACTCATCGCGCCGCTCGATCTTGACTTCCTCAGGAAGATGTCCGTCCAAGCGTTCCGCAGGCGTACCCGGTTCCAGCGAGTACTCGAACACGCCCATACGCTGGAATTCGGACTCGACGACAAAGTCCTTGAGTTCTTCGAATTGTTCCCTGGTCTCTCCGGGAAAGCCCGTGATGAATGTCGTTCGCAAAACAAGATTTGGGATGCTCGACCGCAGCTTCTGAATCAACTCGGTGGTCTTCGCATTGTTCACACGGCGCTGCATGCGTTTTAGCATCACGTCGTTAGCGTGTTGTAACGGCATGTCCAGATACGGAATGATGCGCTGTGATTCGGCGATGGTCGCGATCAACTCGTCGGTAAAATGAATGGGATACAAATACATCAAGCGTATCCAATCCAGACCCTCGACTTGTTCGAGCTGTTTCAGGAGTTCTGCTAGCCGCACTTCTCCATAAAGATCGAGTCCGTAATACGTGGTGTCTTGCGCGACCAAGATGAGTTCGCGAACTCCGTCAGCGACAAGTTCTTGTGCTTCCTCGACAACCATCTCGATAGGTTTCGTCACATGCTTACCGCGCATCTTCGGGATCGCGCAGAACGTGCAAGTGCGATCGCAGCCTTCGGAGATCTTGAGATAAGCAAAGTGGCTGGGCGTGATTCGCAAGCGGGCGCGATCGTCCATGGCTCGGATTGGCGCGGGCCGGAAGAGTTCGCGTTGCTCGTTGGCGTTACCCACCAATCGATCGGCGACCTGCGTGATTTCGTCGCGACCGAAGACTCCAACGATGTGGTCGATATCGGGCATCTCGTCCAGCAAGCTGCCACCAACGCGTTCAGGTAAACAGCCGGCGACGATGACACCCTTTGTTCCGCCTTCGTTCTTGAGATCGATCATCTCTTGGATGACGGACTTTGATTCTTGCCGCGAACTCTCGATAAAACCGCACGTGTTCACGATTACGAAATCGGAACCATTCGGATCCGAGACCGCGGCGTAGCCATCCAGCGCCAGATTGCCCAACATCTTCTCGCTATCGACAAGATTCTTCGGGCAACCAAGACTAACGAAGGCATACGTACCCTTGGCGTTGTCAGAATTCGAAGCATCATCGAACTGCGGACCCGGCGAAGAGTCGACGATGGGGAGCGAGAGAGAAGACGTCAATGGAATACTTTCTTGACCGTTTGCGATTGTTAAACCACCAACTCGCCCATCTCGCCCGTGCTATCGACGAACGATTCTGTTGGAACGTCCAGTCGGTTGAGCATCGTGACGAAAAGATTGGTCATTGGCGTTTGCGATTTGAACGACACCAACTGGCCGTGCTTGAAACCAAGCCCCTTGCCCCCCGCGACTAAGAGCGGATAGTTGGTGTTGTTATGAGTGCGGCTGTTGCTGCTGCCGTACATCACGATAGTGTGGTCGAGCAGTGTGCCGTCTCCTTCGGGCGTGGACTTTAGACGACCGAGGAAATAGCCCAGTTGCTCGGCCAGGAATTGGTCCCACTTGCCCAACTGCTCGGCTCCCTTGCCCTTGCCGGCACCGTGAGCCAATCCGTGCATATTCTTGGCCAGTCCCAGAAGTTGCGGGAACTTGCCAGCGATGGACGTTGCACCGTTCATGTTGCCGATCTGATAAGTTGCCACCCGTGTGGAATCGGTTTGGAAGGCCAGGTAGATCAAATCGTACATCGTTTGGATCAGTTCACGCGGCGTGTTGTCGTCAGCCTCAAGGTGCAAGCCGCTGGCATCGACCTCGGGCTTTGGAATGTCGAGCCATCGCTGCGAGCGTTCGACTCGTTGTTCAATTTGTCGCACCGAGGCAAGGTACTCGTCGAGCTTGCGTTGGTCGTGTTTGCCAAGCCGATTTCGCAGCGACTTGGAATGAGCCAATACCAAATCGAGCATGCTCTTCGAGTTTTGCAGCTTCTGCTTTTGGCTGGCAAGCGAATCCGTGTCGCTACCGAAGAAGCGATCAAATACGGGCTGCGGTTTATTCTGAGCCGGGACAGGTTCGCCGCGGCGGCCAAACGATAGCGTGCTGGATCGAGTCGGCTCGCCAATCCCCCCATCGGTGGAAAGTACTAACGAGCTATAACGGGTAGCGTCTGCGTTTCTCATGGCGACCAATTGATCGATCGAGACAGAATTGCGCAGTTGTGCTCCCTTCAGTTGCGCGGCGGTCAGCCAGATGTCGGCTGTGTCGTGCCCGCCCATCCGTCGGCCGTTCAAATGCGATAGACCTTTGAGAACGCTGACTTGATCTCTTAGCGGTTCGAGACACGCCAAGCTGCGGTTGAACTCGAAGTCCGTGCCCTCGCCCTTGGGGATCCAATTCCACTGAGCGTTTTCACCGTCTTCAGGACGAAAGACCGCACCGTATGGAAAGTACATAGCACAGAACCGCTTGGGCTGCTGCTTCTGTTGGGAATCAGCGGCCATGCATTCCAGATAAGGCAGGGCCAAGGCCACGCCAGTACCTCGAAGAAAAGTACGTCGGTTTAAGTGCCAAGATTTCGTCATATTCGATCTCATGTCTTGTGGCTCGTGTACCACTCCAGCCTGATGTAGGACGGATTGCCAATCCGTCCTATGTGGGTGCGATCGGATTCGGCAATCCGACCTACATGCGTGTTCAAGAAAAGAGCACTGCCGACTCGACCAATTCACTCGTTACGAAGTTTGTTCGACGGTCATTTTCGGTTCGGCTGACTTCTCCGCTTCCGCGTTGGCGAACTTAGGGCGAGTCGTCTCGACCGCGACTTGGGTCGAGGACACACTCTTAAGCAACCATCGCATGGTGGGATAAGTCACCGCGCTACAAATGACACCGACGATCAACGAGCCAATCAGCAGCGGGAAGCCGCCGTTAACAAACAGTTGTACGACCGAAGTCCACCAGGTCGCGAAACTGTCGTAATGCAAGATTTGCTCGAACTCAGCGTACGAAACCGAGCCCTCGACGAACAGTGTTCCGACTTTGTAATTGAAGTAATAAATCGGAACGGTCGTCAATGGATTCGTGACATACACGGTAATCAAGGCGGCAACACGATTGAAACTCATGTAGCGGCCGATTAATCCGTGCAGCAAAATCACCAACGCCATTTGGCAGCCGACGGTTGGTGTCATCCCAATAAACATACCAATGGTGGTGCCCAACGCAATCGAATGCGCCGAGTCATCGAGCATTAGAATCTCTCGCAACAATCTGCGAGGACTGCTCCACCAATGTATGTCTTGGGCTTCTTTCATCTGTTCCCGATTTATTCCGCAAGGTGCAACTTCGGTGGCGGAAAGATGAGACGCTAGGCCATCAAAAGAGAGCGGCCGTAAAAGTTGGCGGCACATTGAACCCGAGTCTGATACGACTGCCACTGACTCTAACCAGATTTCTTCCGGTAACACAGCCTGGCAGCATCGCTTTCTTGCTTCGCATTCCATCGAGCGAGCAGTCGACAGTGCGATTTTCGTTCGCAACTGACAAACCAAAAACGAGTTGACCGTCTTCCAAGAATCGACGCGACAGCGATGTTTGAATTATACGAACAGAAGCTTTTTACGGAAACGCTAGTTGTCTGTTTTCGAGTTTTGCTTTGACAATGATTGTGCGCGCAGATCCGTGAAAAGTTGGCCCAAAATCAGAGATTTGATCAAGAATCACATGAGCATTGCGGTGGATCTAACAAATACCCGGCTTCTTCGAGAAGCCGGGCATTTCTAGCTCAAGAAACACAACAAGCAATGCTTACGCCGCTGCGTTGGAGATTTCGTCGCCTTCCGAATCGTCGTAGACCAACGAGTAAACAGAATTGGCGGCTTCCACTAAGAAAGCTCGGATGTTTTCACTTTCGACGCTCTCAGAAAGTTCCTCGATCGCCGCGACGACTCGATCAACTTCTTCGCTGTTGATCTCTTCGTAGTCGTCCTCATTGTAGGCGTCATCGTCTGAGAAACTGGCATCGTCTTCGAAGCCTTCTTCTAAGTCCATCTCTTCCGAGATGCCGGCGTCTTCTAATTCATTCTCGTCGTAGATTTGCTCGTCGGACACAGTGACCTCCTTGTCGATGTGCTCGCTTTTGGCATGTTGATTTGGTCGATGGTGGCTATCGGAGCCGAAATCAACTTTCGGTACCGAAACTCAAGTGATTTTCATGCTTGAATCACGGTCAATTATCGACCGCGATTTATCTTCTCATTAGAAACTTTTGTCGAGAGGAATTTCTGCGAAAAAGAAAGTCGCCGCGGTAAAAAAGGTTCTTCACAGAATTCCGGAAACGGGGTGGCTGGGGACGAGTCTTCGAGCCCCCAGGACTGGTTGATCCCACTGGGGGCTCGAAGACTCGTCCCCAGCCCACCCCGTATTCAACGAAGAACCTAAAACAGAAGCCCGGCTTTTCGCAAAAGCCGGGCTTCTAAGAGCAAAAGGCAGCGACGAATTCGTCACTTGCCAGTCTGAATCAGCAGATTGACGCCTTTCTTGTTCGAAAGCGCGATGTCCATCTTGCCGTCCGAGTTCATGTCGGCACACATAAATTGCGTGCCGATACCCGTGCCCCGCCCCGCCACAATCTCATGCGCGGTGATTTTCGGAGCCTTACCGCGCTCACGCTTGATCTCGTACCAATACATCAGCACGGGGTCCTTGCCACCCGGATCACCACCGTTGTGAGCGAAAAATCGCTTGCCCGTGACGATGTCTTTCGTGCCGTCACCGTTGATATCGACGAATTCCATCGCGTGCGTCTGCGAATACGATTCATCGATCAAGTGATACTTGAACTTCGAGTTCGTCTTGCCATCCAGGTTCTCGAACCACCACACGCCATACGTGTGCGCGGAACTCATGATGATGTCTTGATCGCCGTCCAGATCCATGTCGTAAAGGTGCAGGTCACCCGCCTTCAGAGACTCGCCAGTGCCCGGCTTTGACAAGGTGTAGGGATGAAACTTCCACGGTCCGGCCGTGCGGTCCTTCGGTGCTTCCCACCAACCGTGAGGAATCAAGACATCCGTGCGACCGTCTTGATTCATGTCTCCGTTGCCCAAACCGTGGTAGTACTTGAAAGTCCCGTTCTTGTGGGGCTCGCCTTTTTCGCTGATCTCGACGAAGTCCCATTTCTTCGCGACGCGTTCTTTTCCTGGAATCGGCGAGAAACCCATCTTCGACTCCGGTTGTGATCCGAAGACCATTTCGGGAACGCCGTCACCGGTGATATCAGCCAAGTCCGGCGACTCGTTACAGATGCTGTGCCAGATCACGTGCGGCTTCCAGTGGCCGGGCTTGTTCTGAGGATTTTCGTACCAGTGGAATTCCGCACCAGGGAATCCGACCAAGATCAAATCGTCCCAGCCATCGCCATTCACGTCGTGAGCAAAGTTGCCGAAGCTGTTCGAGTAGCCTTTGCCCGCGACAAAGTTGCCGACTTTGCGAAGAGCGTGCATCTTCCATTCGCCGCCATCTTGGCTCGGCGCCTGATACCAAACGTCGCCGGCGAAAACATCTTTCTTGCCGTCTTTGTTGATGTCGGCAACGGCTACGCCTTCCGAGCGAAACGCGGCGTCTAACTCGATCCGTTTCCAGGTCACCTTGTCGCCAGCCTGGGCAAGGGTCGCTGTAAAAACCACGGTTAATGTGAGAACTAGACGGGACATGCAACGGTCTCCTAAAAGCTATGGCACGGTGATCAGCAACCGCCAAGCTACGCATGTTTTCATTTGGCGTCAACCAGGTGACTTGTCGTTCGATGGTCACAGCGTTCGCAGGTTGTGGTATATTGATTGTTGCAAAACACTTGATCCATTTCGAAGACGACTCCTGGCAAAACACCGTGATGTCAAACTTCCTCAGATTCCTGGTTGTCCTGTTGCCGTTGTTGATGTGTCGATGCGCGACGGCTCAAGAAACAAACACGAAGCCCCTGCGCGCGTTCATCTCGAAGTACTGTGTTGATTGTCATGGAGCCGATGCCACGGAGCGCGTCCAATTGCAGCAGTTGAATCTCGAGGCTACCTCGGACTTGGCCGAAAACCGATGGTTGCAGATCTTACGAAAGCTACAAAAAGGCGAGATGCCTCCCAAGGACGAATTGCAACCAAGCGATGCGGAACGCAAACGCGTTGTCGCCGCGATCTCAAAGAGTCTTGAACAGAAAAGTGTCAAGCGCCAAAAGGACGAGGGGCGAGTTGTTCTGCGGCGGTTGAATCGAGTCGAATACCAAAACACGATCAACGATTTGTTCGCTATCAACGTTGACGTCAAGGATATCTTGCCCGAGGACAGCACGGCGCACGGCTTCGACAATATTGGTTCGGCGTTGAACATTTCGTCTGTGTTGCTCGAACGATACTTGGAAGCTGTCGACATCGTGTTGGATGCTGCTATCGAAACCGGCGAGCGACCAAAGACTTCGAAACGGCAGTTTTCTTACAAGGAAGAGCGGCGGGTTAAGAATCACAAGAGCTATTTGCCCGTCGACGATGGGCTTGTCTTTTTCAGCTCGGGTTATTCGCCAACCGAGATCAATCAGTTTCGGGCTCCCATCTTGGGCGATTATCGCATCCGAGTCTCGGCCTATGCCTACCAGAGTGATCAGCCGGTGACCTACCGAGTCTATGGTGGCATCGGTATCAAACGACACTTGGTCGGATACGCTCAAGCTGGCCTGAAGCCAACGATTGCTGAGTTCACCACGCGACTGGGCTCACGGAACACACTTCGAGTCGTTCCGTATGGAACTTGGTTGACGAAGTGGAACCAAGCCGCCAACGAGAAGAACCCGGGATTGGCTGTGCAATGGGTCGAGATCGAAGGTCCATTGATCGAGAAGTGGCCACCCGAAAGTCATCGTCGATTGTTTGGCGACGCACCGATCGAAGTCATCAACGCCGAGGAGATCAAACGCAACCGACGATTACAACCGGATCGGCAAGTCGTCAGCTTCGATGTCGACGGCGATGCTCGTTCTTTGTTGACGCAGCTGTTGCCCAAGATCTTTCGCCGTAAGATTACCGACGCCGACGTTGAGCCTTACTTGCAGATTATTCTGGCCGGTATCTCCAGCGGATACAGCTATCAAAATGCAGTCCGCGTCGGATTGAAGGCCGCGTTGTGCTCGCCCGATTTTCTTTATTTCAAGGAACGTCGCGGCCAACCGTTGGATGACTTTCAGTTGGCGAATCGCTTGTCTTATTTCCTTTGGAGTTCCATGCCGGACGACGAACTGTTCGCGCTGGCGGCCGAAGGCAAACTGCACGATACTGAAGCGCTGCAGCAGCAAACGGAACGCATGCTGAAAGATTCACGCTCGCAGCGTTTCACCGAGAACTTCGTGGGACAGTGGCTCGACCTAAGAGAGATCGACTTCACAACTCCCGACCGATTGTTGTATCCCGAATACGATGAGCTGTTGAAGATTTCGATGGTCTCGGAAACACAATTGTTCTTTAACGAGCTGTTAGAGAATGACCTGAGTGTGCTGAACGTCGTCGATTCCGACTTCGCCATGTTGAACCAACGGCTCGCGCGACATTACGGCATCGATGGCGTCAAAGGCCAAGAGTTTCAAAAGGTCAACCTGCCAAAGACCAGCATTCGCGGAGGCGTGCTGACTCAGGCAAGCGTTCTGAAAGTCACGGCCAACGGGACCAACACTTCTCCCGTTCTACGTGGTGTTTGGGTTCTCGAAAACATTCTGGGACAACCCACGCCACCACCACCGGCCAACGTTCCGGCCGTCGAACCGGATATTCGCGGTGCTAAGTCGATCCGTGAGCAATTGGCAAAGCATCGAGAGATCTCGTCGTGTGCTACTTGCCATCGGCACATCGATCCGGTCGGCTTCGCGTTAGAGAACTTCGATGTCATCGGCGGTTGGAGAAAGAACTACCGCAGCATCGGTGCTGGAGAACGATCCACGACAATTTTCCAAGGCCGCGGCGTCCGCTACAAAGTAGGTTTACCCGTTGATGCTGCGGACTCGTTGGCGAATGGAAACACGTTCGGCAACATCGAAGAATTCAAACGCGTCCTACTCAAGAATCCGGACGGAGTTGTCCGCTGCGTTGCCGAGAAGTTGTTGACCTACGCCACCGGAAGCGGCATTCAATTTGCCGATCACAAACATCTGGATGGCATCATCGAGCGGACCAAGTTGAAAGACCACGGACTTCGATCGCTGATTCATGAAGTCGTGCAAAGCAACATTTTCCTAAACAAGTGAGTCACTGAATCATGCCAGTTTCGATTCCACGACGTGCGTTTTTGCGGAGTACGGGGGTTGCGTTAGCGCTGCCTTGTTTGGAAGCCATGCAAGTTCGAGGTGCCGACGCGAACAACGGCACGGACAAAAAGCGCCGCATGGTTGCCATCTGTACGTATCTGGGCATGCACAATCCGTATTTGATTCCAACGAAAGCTGGACGCGATTACGAGATGACGCCGTACCTGGAAGCCATCAGCGACTTCCGCGACGACTTGACCGTGTTTTCCGGTTTGTCTCATCCAGACGTCGACGGCGGCCACAGTTCGGTGTCTTCATTCTTAACCGCGGCGCCTCACCCCGGAAGCAGCAGCTTCAAGAACAGCATCTCGCTGGACCAGTTTGCGGCCGAGCAACTCGCTAGCAACACACGTTTTTCGTACTTGGCTCTTAGTACCAATGGCGGCGGCCTGTCGTGGACTCGCGGAGGAGTTCGAATTCCGACCGATGATCGACCGTCGCGGCTTTTTGCAAAGCTGTTCTTGAACGGAACGCCCGAGGAGATTCAGCAGCAAGTCCGACGGCTCAAAGAAGGTCAAAGCATCATGGATTTGGTGCGAGGCCAAGCCAAACAGTTGGAACGACAACTTGGCAAACAAGACCGCGAAAAGCTGGGCGAGTATTTCTCGGCCGTTCGCGATTTGGAAGGACGCTTGCTTCAAGCCGAAGAGTGGTCGCGGAAGCCAAAACCCAAAGTCAATTACAAGATGCCGCGCGACGTCACCGACAAGGCAGACTTTGTGGCTCGGCTGAAATTGATGTTCGACTTAGCACATCTCGCGCTGGAAACGGACTCGACCAGAATCATCACGCTGTCCATTTCCGGCACGAACTTAGTACCGCCCATCAGTGGAGTCTCGACGGATTGGCACAACCTTTCCCATCACGGAAAAGACCCGCAAAAGCTTGAGCAATTGAAGATCATCGAACTCGAGAAGATGCGGTTGCTGAACGAGTTCTTGACGAAGTTGAAGAAGTCCCCCGAAGACGACGAAACGCTGCTCGACAAGACGATGGTGTTGTTCGGCAGCAACCTTGGCAACGCCAGCAGTCACAACACCCGCGACCTTCCCATTCTGCTCGCCGGTGGCGGCTTTCGGCATGGGCAACACTTGGCCTTCGATCGCGAGAAACATCCACCGCTTTGCAATGTGTATGTGTCGATGCTTCAGCAACTTGGACTCGACGTCAATTCGTTCGCATCGGGAACGGGACCGTTGAACGGTCTGGAATCGAAGTCGTAGATGGCTTTGGTTAGTATGGATTCTCTTCATGAACCCACTGCGAATGTCTCGTTTAACCCGTAGCCGCAGGCGAGGAAGAATGACCTGATCTCCTCGCCTGCGGCTACGGGTTAAACGAAGAACCGCCGATTCGCGACAAAGATCCGACAAACATAAGAACACCTCGTGAAAAACCTGACGTATTCCTTCGTGGCCTTCGCTCTTCTATTCGCATCATCAACACAGTCAATCGCCGAGAACTGGCCTCAGTTTCGCGGTCTTGGCGGGACTGCGTCCTCCGCCGATCAAGACTTGCCGGTGAAATGGAGCGACACCGAGAACATCGATTGGAAAGTCGAGATTCCCGGGCATGGCGCTTCCAGCGCGGTCACGTGGGATGATCGAATCTTCTTGACTTCCTATAGCGGCTATGGCATTAACGAAACCGAGCCTGGCAACCGCGCCGACCTGAAATTGCACGTACTGTGCTTCAGCCGCGCGTCCGGTGAATTGATTTGGAACAAGTCGCACGCGGCCTCGGAAAACGAACGCGACTTCAGCCGTCGAATCGCCGATCACGGATACGCGACGGGAACTCCCGCTTGCGATGACAGCGGAGTCTATGCGTTGTTTGGTGTGTCGGGAGTGATCGCTTATGACCTCCAAGGCAAACTCAAATGGAAGGCCGAAGTGGGTTCCAACACAGCAGGCTTTGGCTCGGCATCCTCGCCCACCATCCACGACAATCTTGTGATCGTGAACGCCAGCATTGAGAGCGGAAAGATGTACGCGTTCGATAAGGACTCGGGCGAGAAAGTTTGGACGGTCGACGACATCGTTCGAGCCTGGACGACTCCCACGATCGCTGCGGCCGCGGATGGTTCTTTAGAACTGATCGTGAACCAGAAGAATTCGATCTATGGTTTCGATCCCAAAACGGGAGAGAAACTTTGGACCTGCACGGGCATCCAAGATTACGTCGTTCCCTGTGTGGTCGCCCACGACGGAATCGCCTACTGCATCGGCGGACGCTCCAACCGATCCATCGCCGTCCGCTTAGGAGGCCGCGGCGATGTGACCAAAACCCATAAGCTCTGGGAAGAAACAATCGGCGCCAACGTAACTTCGCCGGTGATCTCCGGTGCCCATCTCTACTGGGCCAGCGATAAGGGAGTGGCTTGCTGTCTGGATCTGAAAACCGGCGGGATTGCTTACCGCGAGCGTTTGCCAACGCGGTCTCGGATCTACGGTTCAGTCGTCTTAGGAGACGGCAAGCTCTACGTGCCAACACGAGATCAAGGCATCATCGTCTTGGCCGCCAAGCCGGAATTCCAAGAGCTGGCTCGCAATCAATTCAGCTCGGACGCATCATTGATCAACGCCAGCCCGGCCATCAGCAACGGACAGATCTTGATCCGTACGAACAACTATCTGTACTGCATCGGTAAGCGGTAGGCTACCTTTTTGGAGTGCGGCGATTCCTCGTCGGAAGAGATGCAGTGCGTTGAGTTGCCCGGACGAGGTGGCGAAGCGTTGCTTGTAGCTCTCGTCACCTTGACCGAAATCGAAGGTGGGGATTTCTCGGTTGATGCAGTCTTCGATCAAATAGCTCAACAGCACGCTGCCGGGTGCGAATTTCGACCATTCACTGTCGAATGTTGGCACGTAGTACGAGTAGGACTGCTGCGTCTCAAATCCCATGCAAAGGGCGATGATCTTCTCGCCCAGTGAGAGCCAATGAAGTTGCAGTAAGCCGCTTTCCGCGAACCGCTCGATCAACTGCTTAACGAAGCGTTGGCCTTTGTCATCGGCAAGAAAACTTTCGTCGCCGCAGTCTGCCCGACGCTGAATATGCAGCTCTGTGAGCACAGGCAAAACTTCGTACATTTCTTCCTTTGATTCAGCACGCCGGAATTCCAGCGTGCCTTGCCGCTTCAATTGATTTCGTTTGTACCGGGGCGTTTTCTTCCACGGCCGCGTTTTGATCAATGTTTCGCGGCCACCGGCCAAGGAAAGGTAAGGGGCCACTGTGCGAAAACTCACGAAGGGAGCCCCGGGCAGGCTCATGTTATTCGTCTGGCAGGACTCGATCGCAGAGAGCATGGCGCCGTTTGAGGGCAAGAGGTCGAAGTAAGCTGTTGACCAAGACTACGGAGCATCGGCAAAAGCCTTCAAGATCTCGACAGCAACGCTGGCTTTGTCGCTCTCGGTACACAACAAATCCATTGAGTCCGCGCGTGGCATTCCGGCACCGATCAACTTGCCGTCTTCCAATGCGGCCGGAAAGATGCCAGCAACCTCGTCATTTTGTCGGACAACTGCATGAAAGTGCTGACGGTTTGTTCCATGGGCAGCATGAACGGCGGCAATCCAGTCCCACTGCAGACCGATCGGTGCTTGGGCCTGTTGCCACAGCTTATTCCAATTATCACGAATGGCTTGGAACTCGGCGTCGGTGTTGATGATGTCGGTGTTGATGATGGCGGGTGTATTAGAGATCGCTTGCATGTTTTTGGGACAACAGATTAGTGCGACGTGTGATATTGTTATGAGACTCATGAAACTCGTTTAACGCCAAGCCGGAGGCGCCGGCGCCTCCGGCTTGGCGTTAAACGAGTGAATTCTTCCTTTGCTCAAAACCAACGTTTGATGCGTTGCTTCAGTCGAAACGGAATGCCGGCCCAACTTGTTTGAGACCTTAATGTTCTTGCCAAATCAGTCATGTAGCTCACGGGCACTCGATGAATCTCAAATGGTTTTTGTCGGTGGTGTCCGAGTCCTTCGATCGTTGTCACCGATGCTTGGATTCCCTGTTCGGACAGGAGTTTGATCGCTCGGTCATCGAAGTCTTGTGGTTGGCCGTTGGGGTACGCAAACACGGGACACAAGTCCGATAGTTCGTCGCGCAGGGTTTGGCAGGATTGTTGGATTTCGAAGGCGAGCGACTTGTCGTCTAGCCGGCAACTTGAGCCGCGCAAGCACTGGAAAGGCGCCCCTGTAGACGATTCGGAACCCATCGTCGAAAGTAATCACGGCCGAATTCGGTGCGAGTCTCTTTTGTTGATACTGGTCAAGAAACTCGCGCATCGAGATGACGTTGAATTGAGACGCCAAGAACTCCATGTGCTCTGCGAACACTGAAATGGGAACTTGAGTTCAATGAGACCAACCGCAATCATCAGCACAGACTCCGTGATACATCGGTATCGGCGTGCCAATTTGAAACGAGGGTTTTCCAAAACGAATGCTCACGTCAGTTCGCCGTCCAATCGTCAATCAGGTTAAGCGGACTCCGCCGCCTTCGTGTAAGCCTTCGCCGTAGCTGGCGGCAATTCATCCGAACGCATGCCAAGATCAAGCGAGCGTTCCCCTTCAACGACCGAGAGGTGTGCGTCGCCACGTTGGAGAGTCTCGAGAATCTCTGGATTCCTTGAATGGGCCAGGAACTGCGATGTCGACTGGTGAATCAAGCCTCGGTGCGAGGCAAACTCGGGCACGTTCAACGAATCAACGCGGCCCGTGATTGCCGCCAGACCTTGGCTCTTCGCGTCGGCAAGCAATTGTCCTAACACATCGCTGGCGGATTCGGGCTTGGCGATGAATTGAAAAACTTGACCGATACCACTCTTCGCCACTTCGTAGATGTACCAACCGACGACCTCGCCATTGTCATCAACGACCGCGTTGCGACGCATTTCGTTTTCGCTAAGACAACTGGTCCTTTGCCAAATCCAATCGATGTTTTCCGAGTTGTAGACGGGCCGCAGTGTTCGGTCGCTGGTGAATGCATTGAAGCGATCCAGAACGATTTCGGGCGTCAACGGAATCGCGCTCAATGGCGAGTCGTTCACGTCGAAAGGCCAACGATTCAAAAGCCCCGTCAAACGATCCAATCGCGACGAGAGTGAACGCGTCAGCGGATGGCTCCAGCCAAGTTTCGGCAGCCGCGCCGCGAAAGCAGCGATCGTGGCGATCGGTTGCAGCGGCCTAAACCAGGTGATTTCGAAAGCAGGAATTCGATGGGCACCCAGTGCCATCATGAAGCGCGCCGTGTCGCCATCGGATTCGTCGGCGATAGTCAGATCTTGCGAGCCCTTTAGTGCCTTATGCATCAACTGAACAGCAACCATCTTCCCACGATCGCGCCGAGCAACGCAAAACTGCGTTGTTACGGCCATGGTGATTTGTTGTTGCTTGAAGCTCAGCGGGCGAGGCATCAGGCCGACGAGCCCGTTGACTCTTCCCGACGCATCAGAAACGAGCGGCTTAATTGGCGAGTCGCACCAGGGATGCTCGAGAAACAGCCGCGGAAACAACTGGTCGTATTGTTCGACCAATTGGCTCCAGCCCTTCGGTGGCAAGCCCCACACGTCAACGTGTAGACCTTTCAGCTTTGGACAATCATCGATTTCGAGAGTGCGGATCATCAGTTCTCAGCCCTTGTGTCGCTTCCCACAAACATAGGTTACGAGAGCTGTTGGGCCCGCAGAATCGGGCCTGATCGACTGATTTCGCATCAGCCAGCAATCTTCTCGAAGAGCCGTTGATCGCACAATCGCGTCAATCGATAGGACCCGCACTCAACCGACAGTTGAAAACGACGCAGCGTCGCTTAACAATGGCCGACACCCCGAATCCCTCGCCCCAAGAATTCTCGAACTGCCATGGCCAAGCTTTACTTTTATTACTCGTCCATGAACGCCGGCAAATCGACGACGCTGCTGCAGTCCGAATACAACTATCGCGAACGGGGCATGCACACGATGATCTTGACCCCTCAATTGGATACGCGCTACGGCGAGGGTTCCGTGACTTCGCGGATCGGTTTGTCTCAAGATGCTTACGCTTTCAATCAATCCGAGAACTTGTTCGAGGTCGTCAAAGCGACCATCAAAAAACAACCACTCCACTGTATCCTGGTCGACGAAGCTCAGTTCTTGACTCGCAAACAAGTCTTCGAATTGGGAGAAGTTGCTGATCGATTGGATGTGCCCGTCCTGTGTTATGGGCTGCGGACAGATTTCCAAGGCAACTTGTTCGAGGGCAGCCAACACTTGCTGGCATGGTCTGACAACTTGGTCGAGATCAAAACGATTTGCCACTGTGGCAAGAAAGCGACCATGGTCTTGCGGCTGGATGGCGCAGGCCGCGTGATCAAACAGGGCGAGCAAATCAAGATCGGCGGCAACGACCAGTACGTAGCCGTCTGCCGCAAGCACTTCAAAGAGCGCCAAACACAACGGCAAGCTGACGAGTTACCGTTCCCGGAATAGCTGCGGCTACTTCGTCTTCGGCCCAACGGGCCTGTGAGCGCGCCGCAACTACTGATCGGAAATCACGTCTGGGCCCAGCTTTCAGACATCTCCTCCAAACTTTGCCCAGTTCCGCTACAATTCTTCGTTCAATTCTTTCCCCAAAACCTTCCGTCTGCCCAGACACAGATGCCCGCCTGTTAGTCCGCTTTCAGTTAGCCAACTCATGGATACCAAGTTCATCCGGAATTTCTCGATTGTCGCTCATATCGATCATGGGAAAAGTACGCTTGCCGACCAACTGCTGTTGAAGTCGGGAGCAATCACCGAGCGTGAGTTTAAGGAACAAATCCTCGACGATCTCGAAATCGAACGCGACCGTGGCATTACCGTCAAAGCGCGCACCGTTGCCATTCGGCATGAATACAAGGGGAACGAGTACGAACTGAACTTGATCGATACTCCAGGCCATGTCGACTTCCACTACGAGGTATCGCGCAGCTTGGCAGCATGTGAGGGAGCGTTGTTATTGGTCGACGCGTTCCAAGGCGTGCAAGCTCAAACGGTGGCCAACGCTTACGCGGCAATCGAAAGCGATCTGGAAATCATCCCCGTCGTCAACAAGATTGATTTGCCCGTCACTCGTGTCGACGAGGTCTTGGAAGAGACGGAAACGATTCTTGGATTGGATTCGACCGACGCACTTCGCACAAGCGCGAAGAAAGGCATCGGCATCGAGGAAATCTTCGAGGCGATTATCGAGCGTATTCCCGCTCCTGCTGGCGAAAAGAAAGCGCCGCTGCGAGCACTTGTCTTCGACAGCAAATTCGATTCATACCGCGGCGTCATGACTTACGTCCGCGTTGTCGAAGGCGAAATCAAGAAGGGGCAAAAGGTCCGATTCATCAAAGCCGAGGCGACTCACGAGGTGATCGAGATCGGGCAGTTCACGCCCGAGATGACTCCCTGCAATTCGCTTGGTCCGGGTCAGGTCGGCTACATCTTGACGGGCATTAAGGAGCTAGGTCAAGTCCACGTTGGCGACACCGTGGCCGATCCCTCGAACTTGCCCGACGAATCGTTGCCAGGCTACCAAACACCTCAGCAGATGGTGTTCTGCGGGATGTATCCCATCGACGCCACGGATTTCGAAAAGCTGCGGGAAGAGCTGCAAAAGATGAGCTTGAATGATTCGAGCTTCAGTTTTATTCCCGAGACTAGCGATGCGTTGGGCTTTGGTTTTCGCTGCGGCTTCCTCGGCCTGCTGCATATGGAGATCATCCAACAGCGACTCGAGCGAGAAAACGGAATCGACCTGATCCAAACGGCACCCAACGTGACGTACGAGATTCTGCGCCGCAACGGAGAAGCTCAGATCATCGACAATCCACAAGACGTTCCGGACGCCGGCGAAATCGAAGAGTTCCGCGAACCACTCGCACGGGTTCAGTTCATTTTGCCCGCGGACAACATCGGCACGATCATGCAATTGTGTGCCGAGCGACGCGGCGTCTACCGCAGCACCGAGTACTTGGGCACACAGCGGGCTCAGTTGATTTACGAACTGCCGTTGTCGGAAATCATCTACGACATGTACGACAAGCTAAAAAGTGCCACGCGCGGATACGGCACGATGGATTACGACATCATCGGCTATCAGGCGGCGGACTTGGTCAAAATGGACATCCTTGTCAAAGGCAACCGAGTCGACGCACTCTCGACAATCGTCCACCGTGACAACGCCGAACGTCGCGGCCGCGCATTGGTCAAACGCCTGAAGAAAGAGATCAGCAAACATCAGTTCGAGATCGCCTTGCAAGCCGCCATCGGTGCCCGAGTGATAGCTCGCGAAACAATCTCAGCCTACCGCAAGAACGTGACCGCCAAATGCTACGGCGGCGACATCTCACGAAAGCGCAAACTCTGGGCCAAGCAGCGCGAAGGCAAGAAGCGCATGAAACAATTCGGAGAAGTCGAAATCCCCCAAAAAGCGTTCTTGTCCGTGCTTGAGGCCACGAAAGAAGAGTAAGTTAGTCGAAGATTCAGCTAGGGGTTAAATCTGGATGTTCATTATCATCGAGAATTCATGGTCGTCCTGAATTCGTGGGGCCAAATCTTCCGAACCCCACGAATTCAGGGCGACCACGAATTTCACTCTGTGAAAACTCGCGTTTGCCACAAGTTGATATGAACGTGACGCTTAACTGAGATATAGATCATGTTCATGAATAATCCGGGTTAAACGACGATCCAGTTCGATCAATTCAATCACTTGTTTGCTACCAACGCTGCGATGACTCCAACGACGGCCAGACCTGCGATCACTGCCAGTGTGATCTTGATCCAACTGTAAGGACGCTCTCCTTGGACTTCTCCCGTGCGGGCGTTGATCAGGAAGCGGTAGACCTGCTCTTGATAGCGGTAGGCACTAATCCACACCGGCAGCAAGATATGCTTGAAGGTCACGTTGTCATATTGGGACTTGACGCTGCTGATGCGTTGCTCGTCGCCGCCGATGTCGTATCGGACGCTGCGGCGGATGTCGTCGTCCATGATGTCTTGGGCTTTGTGGAATCCCGGGCCCAGTCCCAGTTGATAGCTCTCGGTGCGGAAACCTGCGAGGTACTCGTCGCCGTAAGGAACGAGATTCTCAAGGTCCCACGGTTCCAATGCCTCGATGTACTTGGTCGGCAAGCTATCACTGGCCAACACCAAAACATCATCAAACGTGTTCCACACGACGCCTCGACATGGGTACCAGCGCGTCTTTCGAACCTGCCGTGTTTTCGTGACCGTTTGGCCATTCTCTTGGGTCGTGTACGTCTCCGTGACGTAGTAATGTTCGCCTCGCTGACCGGTGTAGTAGCTGGTCGTGTCTGAATCGTATGTCCAATACGGGACATACATTCCATTCAGGCCTTGATGGTTCTTGGTGTACTCCTTCAGTTTGTTAGGAGCGAACCAGAGGCTTTGAATCCAGTCGACGAAGGATTTTGTCGCTTCGTCGCGTGTCACCGCGAAAGGTAGCAGCGACTTGGGTTTGATCTGTTTGTTCGAGCCACCCTTAGCAACCATCGGCGACCCGCAGAAAGGGCAGTCGTCCGAGGTGATGTTGGGATCCATGGATGACTCGGCCCCGCATCCCTCGCAACGAGCCACGACTTGCTCGGTGACTTCTTCGCTTTCCTCCATTTCGGCCAAGAATTTGTCGAAGTCCAATTCACGGATGTCCTCTTCGGATTGAGGAATGGCGTTTTCGTGTCCGCAATAAGGACACTTTTGAGCTTGCGCGCCGGGTGAGAATTCCAAGTCGGCGCCACATTGTTGGCAAGGGAATTGTTGAGCCATGCAATCATCTGTTGCAAATCAAGAGAACCGTTGGTGAACGAACTGAGTCTATCGTAGCGAAGCCAGTTGAGGATGCTACCGAATGCTTCAGAATTGGGCCCTTGTTGGCCCATTGAATACCCAGGCGATCAACCAGTATACTCGGGCGATTACTTATCACTTCAAACCCATCATTCGATGGAGGAATGCATTATGCCGCTTTACGAGGTCGAAACGAACGCACACATCATGATTGGCTGGGCCGACTCATCCGAGCAAGCAGAGGCCGAAGCCAAGGAACATTACCCGGAAGAAGACGTCGTCCGCATCACCAAACGACCGCGAGACATCTGGGTAATCTCGAAACGCTTGCTCGGAATCGAAGGAGCCACCGAACCTTGTGACGTGGCACGCGACTGCCTGGCGAAGGCCAAGGGTGATAAAATTCACGCGATTCGACTCTACATGCAAAACACGGGTGTCGACCTTCACGAAGCTCAAAAAGCCATTGAGACCAACATGTCGCTGGGTTGGTAACTTTTTATCTTTGGAGTGCGGCGATTCATCGCCGCTTTCGTATGTGGCGAAGCCACCTTCTTTCATCGACGATGCCGTGATCAAAGTGGCTGCGCCACAAAAGTGAGCAGAAGAAGGCTCATCACTCGGAGAGTGATGGCTACTTTGATTTGCCGATACAAATCAATTCCTTGAGCGTTCGGGCGTAGATGCGGCCATCGGAATAACTCAAGCTAGAAAGCGTCCACGTTTTGGTGGCAGGGCCAAGGTCGCTGATCGAAACCAGCACCTCATCGTCGAGGAACTCGGAATCAGCCCGTAACACGTAAACCATGCCGATCATCGTGGGCATGTAAATGTGATTGCCGATGACAGTGGGGCTGGCTGCAGAGACGTGTCCCCAACCATTGCCGGCGTTGCGGCGATCTTTTGAGGCGACAAAGCCGTCCGCATTTTTCATGTCGTTGGCGAGAGCCTTGTCCCACAGAGTTTCGTCAGCTTTCGCAGGTGACCGCACGACTTGAACGGGCACTTGTAGGTACTCGACATATCCATTCAATGTGTCGACGCGGCCAATCATGAAGCTTTCACTGGCGCGAAAGTAATGATACCGACCTGCCAGTGCGTTCGAGTTCTTGGTGATCGGTCGCCGAAACTTCGGCAACCGCGTCTTCATTTCTCTCACGTAGCTGTTGGCGTCCCACTTCGTAATCGAAACGTCGTCAACAATGGAAACTCGGCGGACGATTTTTCCTTTAGCGGCGTCGATCGTGAGATGCTCTTTGCCCGCAAAAGCATACGCATATTTCCCGTCCCAACACGCGTTTTGTGCCGATGGGTACTTAGAGATCGCTAAATCCCAAATCGTTGTTCCATCGAATGCGTTCACGAGTGACAAACCGTAGGGTTCTTCCGGTGGTTGATGTCCACCGCCACGTCCGGTCAGGATTGCTCTTCTTCCGTCTGGCAACGTGCCGATCAACGAAGTCTGGTGAATCGACGTTCCCGCCTTCGCGATCCAGTCGCGTGTTCCGGTCTGAAGATTGAAGGCTTGCAAGAAAGTCCAGTACTTGTGGCCTCGGCCGAGCGGTTTGGCACCAGGCTTCGTGGTATGAATCTGATCGAGATCACGAAACGGGTATTGAACAGTCACAACATGACCACCATGTAGGATCGGTTCGTGCAATCGAGCATGATGGCGGCCGAAAGGAACCCAGTCATAGGCCCACTGCTGATTACCTTCGTAATCGAAGCAGCGAATCGAACCACCAACGTTGATGAAGCAAACACGGTTTCCATCGGCAACGGGTGAAGCCGCGGTGTTGTCACTGAACAGGCTGGAGAGGTCTGTGTTCCGAACTCCGGGAAGCGTGCGGCGCCAAAGTTCCTTGCCGGTCTTGGCATCAAAACAAAGCCCAACGATGTTGGCACCCAATTCCGAGTCACGATCGATGGACTCATGACTTGTCACGAAAACGCGACCGTTGGAAATGATGGCCGTGCCCTGCCCGGTACTTGGCAGCTTAGATCGCCAGAGAACATTTTCGTTCTTGCTGACGCTGAAGGAAGCGGGAGCCTTGCCGTCGGCGTTGAAATTGCCGAGAGGTCCTGCTGCTTGTGCCCAATCTTCAGCTTGAGTTGTGTGCGCCTCTATCAACAACAAGACAAGGCCAGCGTAAGCGAATCGCTGGAGCCAGTTCTTAAAATACTTCATCAATCACGTGTCCATTCGGAACGATCGCCACGGGACGACCGGTACTGGTGTAGTATTCTTTGTGATGATCGATGCCAACCGCCTTCAAGATCGTGGCGCCAATGTCATCCAGACTGATGTCGGTGTCGTCGGTTGGATTCTGCCCGTTGCGATCTGTCGCGCCGACGATTTGTCCTGGCTTGATACCGCCACCCGCCAGCACGCTCCAGTTGACTCGCGGATAGTGGTCGCGTCCGACGTTTTGGTTCACTTTCGGGGTGCGACCGAACTCGCCCATACAAACGACCAACGTGCGTTCCAGCAAGCCCTTGGCCTCAAGCCCGGCGATAGCACTGGTCAATGCCGAGTCCATTTGCGGCACCAGACGTCGATGGCCTTTGAAGTTGTCAAGATGCGTATCCCAGCCCGCGTGACTGACCGTTACGAACGGGATCCCAAACGAGATCAAACGTGTTGCCAACAGGACTCCTTGCCCAAATTCTGAATCGTCGTAGAGTTTTTGAAACTCTTCGGCTTCTTTGCTGACATCAAAGGCCGCTCGCGTTTTCGGCGAGAGCAACATCGAATCGGCTTGCGATCCGAACGAATCGAGTGCCTTCAACAATTGGTTGTCTTTCGACTTCGATTGGAACCGTGTATTGATGTCGCGGAGCAATTGGTTCCGACGCTTCACATGGTCAACCGTCAAACCCTCTGGCAACGTGATTCCACGCACGACGAAAGGTTGGCCTTTCTTCGGGCTCGCGTTGGTGTTGAACGGAGCGTACGCATCACCCATGTAACCACCGTGCCACTCGGTGCGTGGGATCGCAACAAATGGAGGCAAGGCTGGATCGGTGGGGTTTTCACGACTGACGACAGAGCCCACCGAGGGAAACTCGAGCGCCGGTGAAGGTCGATTTGCACTGCCTAGATACTGTTGTGCTTGTGGATGATCGCCGGTGGAATGACTGATGCCGCGAACCAACGAACACTTGTCGGCGATCTTCGCAAATTTGGGAAGATACTCGGACACAAAAAGACCGGGCAGGTTGGATTGGATCGATTTGAACTCGCCCTTAATCTTTGCGTCGGCTTCGGGCTTCATGTCGAGCGTTTCGTAATGAGATGGACCGCCCATCAGATTGAGAAACAGCACGGCGTCCGCAGATCGCTTCTTGCTTTGATCGGCCAGCAATCGGGAAGCACCCAATGGCAAATTCGCCCCCAAGACCGACAACAAACCCGCTTGCACAAAACCGCGACGGCTGAGTTTATGTGGCTTCATGAGTTTCACCTTCGTTTGTGGACATCAATCAATTGAGGGTCTAAGTCAAGCGTCGGGGTCGATTCCCAACTCTCGCATTTTTGCAGCCAACCGATTTGCTCGTTCGGCCTCTTCGTCGGCACGTTGTTTTTCTTGGTCGGCGCGCTCTTGTTCGGCGTCGGCGCGCTGTTGTTCAATTCCCTTACCTTCGGCGCCTGTGGCGATAATCTGCCCGCGAGCATCGCGCCAGCGGAGCCATTCGTCCTCGTGCCCCTCGTAGCTTCCTTGCCAAAGTTGCAAGCCAAGCTCGATCCCGGAAAACCATAGTGGCTCGTCCATGCGACGATACTTCGAGCCATCCAATTGATAGGCCCGTATCTGCTCATTGCTAAGCAATTGTTGCGGATCAAAAATCACGTAGTACGGGACGTGGATATTCTCGAAAGCGGCTAGTTTGACGGTGTCTTCGCCACCCTCTTTGTTGGAAACGATTTCGATGATGACATCTGGGACCTTACCGTATTCCCAAGCAAAGTAGGAACGGTTTTTCTTAGGCCAGAGATCTTTGGGGCAGTCGACACCTAAGCTGAACAGCACATCGGGAACGAATGGTGGCTTCGAAATCACGTAGAACAAACCCACGTTGGACATCGCCATAAACGGGCCGCCGCCTTCTGGCTGCCAAGACGCATAAAGAGGTTCGGTTAACAACCGCATGGCCTTTTCTGAATACAGATTGTCCATGGGCGCATCGTCCTCGGTGACCAAGTTTTCCACATTGGGTATTGGAATCTCGATCTCTGGAAATGTCGTTGGTTCTGTAGCCATGTCCCGTCTTTGTCCACTGGTCATCAACTGTGAATCTGCGCCTGTTGAGAATTCACTTCTTAATCTACCCTATCAGCAAATCATTTTGGAATCGATACGAGAATTAATGCCTCGCTCGATTAGCAAATGACTACCTTGCCAGTTTTCGTCGAAGATCGGCGAGGTCCAGTTTGTACATGATTTGATTGTACTCATATCTTGGTGTTTTATCGGGGTTTCCGGAAAACATGCTGGTATACGTCCCCTCGAAAAAGATGACACGGCCGCCTTGCTGATCGAAGACGTCGTGTTGTTTTGGATTGTAGAAGCTGTATCGATCGTGAGTTACGATCTTGCGAGCGTTGCGCCAGGGCCCCGTCATCTCATCGGCTTCTGCAAACCATACCTCGCCAAGTAGCGACGTACCGAATGACTGCACACCAATCATAATCCAACGTTTGAGATAACTATTCCAGCGCACCGTTCCTCGGTGAATTAAGACGTTCTTGCCGTCATCGTTGGTGAGTTGGAACAGGGCTTCTTCTGGCTTGATGTGGCCTTCCTTGATCAACCGTGTTTGAAGTTTCGGTGTGTAGGGAATTGTGTCGGTTTTCCATTCGAAGACTAATCGTTGATCGCGACGCTCGACTTTGACTGAGTCGTTACGGCTGCCCTGCTTCAAGCATGTGTAGGCTTCATACTTGGACAAGTCCTGCAAGTCGCCGACGTTCGCTTTAACTCGGATTAGCGGGAAGGGGTCTCCGAAGTAGACGTAGGTCTGACCTTCGTCGTTCCGCAGAAGCGGATGACCTGTTGGGAACAAAGGCGCTTTCATGTCGAATTGAATGACTCGATCGAACTGCTTCTTCTCGTCATTGAATTCGGCGAGTCCCTTTTCGTATATGGTCAAAGGCGGTTTGACTTTGACGTACGTCGCAAACAAGCGTTCGCCGTCTGGATCTTTGATCGTGACAAGTCCGTTGATCCATGTCGGACCTTTACCGGGCAACTTGGCGGTTGGCTTGGCGAAGCCTCGTTCGTCGACGAAATAGCTTAAGTTCACTCCGACACTGGGATCGAGACCACCGTCGCTTTGCAATGATGAGATTGCACCGGGCACATGAAAGTTCCCCAGTGGATACGATGGCCGATTGGTGTCGCCCCAAAACCAATACAGCTTGCCCTTGTAGACAGCGTTGACGACGCTATCCGAACCGAAGACCTGTCCGTTCAGCACTGGTTGGCGAATCGGTGTGGGCTTGCCCAAAAGTAAGCTGTCTCGATAAATGCCCGCGCCAGTGATTCGATACAGCCGTTGAGCGATGTTCAATCGTTCGATCTTCAGCGTCGCGCGGCCACCGGCTGTCACCTTAAGCCGAGTCCCACGGTAACCAAAACCGTCCTTCGGGTATTGATAACCGTGACTCTTGACATGAAAGAACACCGAGCGGTCCATCAAACCGGGCTCGTTAAACGCAACAAAGCCTGCTGAGTCCGTGTAGTAGCGAACGTTGTTGACGGTCTTTAACTCGACCAACGGAACGCCACGGCCTGTGTCCTTGTCGACGACCTGAATGGCAAAGTGGTCACCTGCAATCGACACGCTGATGAAGCCAAAGACGGTCATCAACGGGCCAGCGAAATGCAGCAAACCGCGCATGACGATCCTCTCGTTCGCTGAGCGACGACATCAATGATTCGTCAAGAACTCTTGAGTGTTTAGCAGCGCCCACATCACGTCACGCAGGCCTTCGGCAAGGTTCTCGGATTCCTTCAGATATCCCACCGTGCGTTCGACTTCTGCATCCGTGGGCATCCGGCTGAGGGATCGTAGCCACGCCTCTTCGACAAGATATTCGGCGGTCACTTCTGCGGGGATCGGATCGCGGGCCCCTCGTTGAGCCTTGATGGTTTGCTCCGGTTTGTCTCGCATCGCCAGCGGGGCCTTCAAATGATTGGCCACTTGAGCCACCCAGCCATTCGAACGTTCGACCCACTCGAGCAATTCGGCGTCGTTGCGTGTGTAGAGTGATTGCAGCAGCGTCGGTTGAACGCGACGTTCGCAATCGCAGTTGGTGGATCGTGTCGGCTTGCCGAACACCATCAGCGCGTATTCGTTGGCTCGCGGTGTCAAGGTTCCCGGGTGCTTCGCGATGCGCCGGTCTTGCATGTAGCTCAGACCGTTGCGATTCGCGCCGTCGTTGTTCGTCGCTTGCAACATCCCGTCAACGATGATTTCAGCTTGCAGACGACGAAGCCGAGCATGACTAAAGTGACGCGTGTCATTGGCGTTGGTCTTGTTGGTTTCTGAACTGAGCTGATACGTGCGGCTGCTGGCAATGGCCTTATGCAGCCACTTCATGTCATAACCATTTTCAACGAATGCGCTAGCAAGCCAATCCAAAAGCGGCGCGTTCGTCGGCGGGTTGCCCATGTTGAAGTCGTCGGGCGGGTCAACAATGCCGGACCCAAAATACCTTGCCCAAATTCGATTCACGAATGAACGAGCAAAATATGGATTGTCCTTGCGCAGTAACCACTCGACCAGCGGTTCGCGTGGATCGGGATACTTGCCCAGATCGAAAACTTTCCCGCCGGGCAACCGAGCCGGCGTTTCGTTCTCACCATTCGGGTTGATCACGACTTCGACATATGGAATGGGCAAGCCTTCGGCGTAGACGCGCATGTACATTTGCCGTCGGAGAGCCGCAGTGTCGAGCTTTTTCGGAACGCCCAAACGTTCTCGCAGCATTCGGTAAGGCAGCGCGGCATCCGAGTTTTGCCCGGTCCGCATTCGCGTAAAGAAATTGCTGAATTGGTCAAAGTCTTGTTTCGACCATTGATCGAATGGGTGCTTGTGACACTGGGCACACTGCAACCGAACGCCCATGAAGACGTATCCGATCGAAAGGGCTCGGTCGATCGGCTGTTGCCTCATGCCGTGGAACCAATAGTAGTGCATTGGAAAATCGAACGTTTTGGCGTCCAGCGGATCTTTGCGGGCCAAGTACTTGCTTTGCACGGCCGCGTACTCGTCATAGGACTGATTCGGCTGTCGACTTCGCGCGAGCAAAATTGCGGCGGTCGTCTTATCCCAACCATCGTTATCCTTGACTCGCTGTTTCAGCCAAGCTTGCCATTGAGCGGAGCCGGCCCAATTGATGTCCGTGCCACCCAGCACAGACGTGTTGCTACCGGTCAAGTCGGCCAGCCACAGTCCCCACCATGTGGCATACGCTTCGCTTTCCAGCAACCGGTCGATGACAGCTTCCCGCTTACTGGGGGATTTATCTTCGAGAAACGCTTTAATCTCTCTCGGCGCAGGTAACGTGCCCGCCATGTCCAAGTACACGCGCCGCAAGTAGTCGGTATCCGAGCAAAGTTCAGACGGCACGATTCCCAACTTCGATAGTTTGTCGACGACCAACTCATCGATCTTGGTCGGTGTTGGCACGGTTGGGAAATTGCCGCCGGTCTTATCGCTGACGGGTATCATCACGGGGGCGGCGAAGACGCCTTTGTCGTACATGGCTAAGACGTGCGTATCGCCGGCTGACTTACATGTGACAAGTCCGCCGCGTTCGACCGTGGCGACTTGATCGTCTTTGACCTCGAATCGCGCCAGCTTCGTGACGTCTTCGCGAGTTCCATCTTGCCACGTGGCGATCACCTTTAATTGCACGGTATCGTCAGTTTTCGCGAACACAAGTTCCGCAGGCGAAACCTCGAAGCGAACCAGCTTGTCCAACTCAGGCTTACCCTTGGCTCCATTGGCGATCCACTTTTCGAGGGCTTTATGTTCCCAGCCGTTTTCTTCGAAGCGTTGGTCGCCGCCGTGGTCTTCTTGACCGGACGGCTTTCGAATGATGAGGCTCTTTTGCGGGTCTTTCAGATTGATGCGACTTTCACCGTCTTCCATCATTTCTTTCAGGTCGGCTTCGAAGTCGTAGCCAAACATCGACAACGAGAATCCGCCTTGGCCTTGGAATGAACCGTGGCAAGCACGCCCATTGCAACCCAGTGTTCCCAGCAATGGCACGATATGCCGCTGAAAGTCGGGAGCCTTGTCGAGTGCTACTTGCACGTCTTCGATCTTCGCACCAGCATCAACTCCGTCCGCCTTACCAATCTGCAGCGTCGGTGACCGGGGTGCTCCGCGAAGTTTCTTGCCCGACATGAAGCGCTGGAAAGGCGTTTGATCGTCACCGAAAACGCGCGACAGCGCGAAACGGAGCTCGTTGTTGTCGCTGCTCAAGCCTGCCAGATCGTCTTGGACAAGGCTGGTCGAATACAAATTGACTTGTTTGAGTGCCGGGAACTTCTTGAATTGCTGTAAGTGCTTCTTGTCGATCGGCGTACCGGCCAAACTGACGAACTCCAGCTCTTTCAAAGCCGCGAGTTTCTCAAGCCCCCGCCCCGTCACCTGCGTGCGGTCCAAGTACAGTCCCATCAGCTTCGGTAGTTTGGCCAAAAGTTCGAGTACCTCGTCATCGACATTTGTGCCGGAAAGATTGAGCACCTCAAGCGCTTTCAGCCCCGCGAGATGCTCGATGCCCGTGTTCGAGATTTCGTTATTTTCCAACCACAGAATTCGGAGGGCCGACAATCCCTTGAGTTTCTCAAGCCCCGCCGATGTGACTTTCGTGCGATCCAAATACAACAACTCCAACTTTTCCCGGCTTCCCTGAAGCAGGTCGAGTCCCGAGTCAGTCAGTTGTGTGTGCGTCAGTACGAGCGAATCGAGATTGGTTAATCCCGTAATGTTTGCGAGCCCCTTGTCCGTAACCGCAGACGTCACAACGGCCAGATAATCGAGTTGCTCGAACACGGTGATGTGCTGTAGATGCTCGTCGGTGACGATGGGCTTGCTGAAGCGAACGAACCGGACGGTGCCGTTGCGGTTCTTTTGAATGTTCGAAGCCTTGCCCCGTAGCGTTTTGACCGCTTCTTCTTGCGCGGGTGGAGTCTCACCGTCTTGAGCAAAGGCAAGCGGCCCGGAGGCAACCAACAGCGACAAAATCAACGACATTCTGAGCATTTGCAGTCTCCTGAATGGAATGCTCGATTATAACCAAAGAACGCAGGCAAGCGGAACGCAGACCAATCATCGAATGCGGTCACGCGTCGGGTTACGATCAGAACAACCTTGCCCGCAGATGCCTTCTTCGGTTACGTTCAACGGTTAGATTCCGTCCGTCTTGGTCAGCTTGACATTTCATCCAGCCGGAAGGCTTCCTCTGTCAAGGAATTGTGAGATGGCCCGTCCTCTTTTGCTGCTGAGTCTTGCGGTCTCAATGTCTCTGGTGGCGACTGCGGCTTGGCTGTTGCCACCATCTGGAGCGACCGGCGTGGCGAACAAGAGTGAACAGCCGCAGCAACTGCGAAAACCGCCAACTGTGCCAGAGGTGCATCAACAGATGATGCGCAAGCTTCGTCAGCCACGCCTTTTGAACTTTAAGGACGCGTCGCAACAGGAGTGCTTGCGTGATCTGTCAAAATCGCTTGGCGTTCGCCTTGAGCTGGATCCGCAATTAGCGGATCTGGCCAGCGAGATGGTGTGTACGGTGAAGACCAAGGACATGGTCTCTCACCTGACGGCTTTGCGGATGTGCTTGCAAACGATGACCGTTCACAACACGGTCTTGGTCTTTGAAGATGACCGGATTCTGATCAAGCCCTACAACGACGAACGGCCAGCGCTGCGAACCTTCGACCTCAGCATGCGATCGGACTTTTCGAGGTCCACGCGGTTGAGATTGATAACCGAAGTCGTCAATCGCGTGCATTGGGAATCATGGATCGAGGGGACTTGGATTCAACCAGGCGAAGCGATCTTCGAAGTCGACATGTACCAAACACTCAAGGTCCATGACGCGGCGCAGCGACACCTCTTCCCCAATCATTACAACATTCCCACTGATGCCGACGTGCTGAAGCTGACCAACCATGACTTCTTGAAACCCAAGAAGACAATCAGTTCGGAAGAACAAGAAGCGATCGTCAAGCGACTGCGCAAACGTTATCCCTACGAGTCGATCTCTGATCGGCTCAAATACGAAGCGACCGCGGATCAACAATCAAGTCCGCGGCTGTCTGAAGCGGCCGCTCAACGAATCGACGACCAGGAAAAACAGTTCGATCAACTAAAGCAACAGAAGTGGTTATGGCGATCGATGCGTGCCGAGTCGCTCAGGATGCTGCACGAAGAAGAAGTCGCCACGTTTGTGGGCAAGCCTGGATTTGGTTTGCGCCGGATGGAGCCACCTGGTCCGACTTATCTTCCCTATGCGCAACCTGCAGAGATGCCGTTGGCTGAAAACGACACCGCGACCTCAAGCGATGAGCTTCCGATAGCCTTGCCCGCAACCGAATTACAAGCCGAAGTTCGTCGAATCTACTTGCCGTCCGAGGCAACTATGAATTCCGTCCACTTCGCCAACCAAGGTGCGTTCTTGCCCGTCACTAGTTTTGGTTTCGTCAAGTCAAAGAACCAAGTTGCTGGCTTTAACGCTCACAGCATTCGCCAAATGCATCGGATTCATTCTTTTCGACGGAAGCCATGGTATACGAAGCCCAAAGAGGCGTGGGTCATCCATCGCTTGGAATTGGTCAGCCTCTTGAAGCACAAAAAGCCTCGCGTTTATGTCTCGCGCAATCTTCCCAGCATGGACGAGCTGACAGAGTCAGAGACACGCCCATTGAATCGCTTCGAAACATCTTCGCTCAGTGACCTCTATGCCGGAGAAGATGTCGTGACGAGTGGCTCGCTAAATCGATTGCAAATGTTCGGCTCGCTGCGAGCGACAAAACAATGTCTTGAGTGTCACGATGTCGAACGAGGCGCGTTGCTTGGCGCCTTTAGCTACGCATTCCTGCGCGATCCGAAATTGGATCCGAACAAGCATCAGACGCAATCGAGGGGTGCCTTCTAAGGCCCTACAGTGCATTGTTTAACGCTCAGCCAAAGGCGCCGGCGTTAAACGAGCGCTTTCAAAGACGATGGGCGATATGTGAATTCACCAGAATTCCGTTGTTCACTTGTGATTAGCGAACTTCTGGCAAGCGCCACGAGTCCAAAAATCAAGCTGTCATAACGCATTCCCCCGTGGCGTGCTGCGCGAAAAACGCGTAGCATTCTTAATGACAGACCTATTGAATCCCCAGCTAACAACACGATTCCTTTGCGAGAATGCCATGAAGATTCTGCATTGCCTGTTCGTCGTCTCGCTTCTCTTGATCAGTGCTAACAGCGCGTTCGCTCAAAATAACGCGGCCAAGTGGAAGGAAGTTGATGACGCTGTCCGCAAGGGCTTGCCCAAGACGGCCATCGAGAAAATCGAGCCCATCATCGCCAAGGCGTTGAAAGACAAAGAGTGGGCAACGGCCATCAATGGAATCGGTCGCAAGATCGCGTTGCAAGCCACGATTCAGGGCAACAAACCAGAAGAGAAGGTCACTCGGCTGCAAGCGGAAATCGAAAAGGCACCCGCGCCGATGAAGCCGGTCATGAACACCGTGCTCGCTCACTGGTATTGGCAATACTTCCAAGCCAACAAGTGGCGATTCATGCAACGCACGCAAACATCCGCGCCACCCGGGAACGATTTCACGACGTGGGACTTGCCCCGCATTTTTGCCGAAATCGACAAGCAACTTCAGAAGTCACTAGCTGATGCTGACGTCTTGAAGAAGATACCGGTTGCTGATTACGACGCACTGCTGATCAAAGGCACGATGCCCGACACATATCGTCCCACGATGTTTGACTTTCTAGCATTCGAGGCACTTGCCTTTTACAACTCGGGCGAGCAAGCGGCTGCGAAGCCTCAAGACGCCTTCGATCTGTCAGCCGCCGGCCCCGTGTTCGCTGAAACTGACGAGTTCTTAGAATGGAAACCAGAATCGACCGACGAAGACTCGCCTCTGTTGAAGGCCATCAAGCTGTATCAAGAGCTGCTCACATTCCACGCCGATGACGATGATCGCGGCGCGTGGTTGGACGCGGATTTGGCTCGCTTGTTGTTTGGTTTTAACAAGGCATTCGGCGAAGAAAAGAATGCTCGTTACAAGGCGACTTTGAAACGCTTCGAATCCGCAAACTCGAAGCATCAAATCTCTTCGCGAGCTCTGCATCGCCTGGCCCGAGTCATCCATAGCGAAGGCGACTACGTTGAGGCTCGCAACATTGCCTTACAAGGTAAGAATCGTTTTCCCAACAGTCTGGGCGGCCGCGAGTGCCACAACTTGATCACCGAGATCGAAGCGCCCAGCGTCCAAATCACTACAGAGCGAGTTTGGACAAATCCTCTTCCGACCATTGATGTTCGCTACCGCAACTTGACCAAAGTTTACTTTCGAATCGTGGCCTATGATTGGAAACAACGACTCTCAAAACGTGGATCGCGTCGACCGGAAGCTTTGGATAGGAGCGAGCAGCAGTCGTTCTTGCGCCAGCCGCCAGTTGTGGAATGGTCTGTCGACCTCACACCCACCGAGGACTATCAGGAACGTCGCGTTGACTTGCCGGCGCGAGATGACTTGGAGCCCGGCTCTTACTTCTTATTCGCCAGCCACAACAAACAGTTTTCCGGCAACAACAACTATGTGCAGTACTGCGACTTTTGGGTAAGCGATTTGGCTCTGGTGATTCGAAATCGAAATGGTCAGGGAACCGTCGATGGCTTTGTCCTGAACAGCGAATCTGGCGAGCCCGTCGTCGGAGCCAAGGTCCGATCCTGGCGTGCTGAACGCAATGTCTGGATCGAGTACAAGCCCACCAAGTCCGACGAGAACGGCCTCTTCAAACTCAACGTTGCAAATCGCAAGAATTTCGTTGTCTTGGCCGAGCACAACGGCAAGGAGCTCGCGACGGGCAACTATTACTACTCGTATCGATACGACTACTTGCCCAAGCCTTATGAGCGAACGATGTTTTTTACGGATCGCAGTCTTTACCGACCTGGGCAGACGATTCAGTACAAGGGATTGTCAATCAGAGTCAACTCGGAGGAAGACGATTACAAGGTCATACCTAATCGCAGCGTCACTGTTGTGTTTGTTGATCGAAACAACAAGGAGATCGCGCGCCAGCAACACAAGACAAACGATTATGGATCGTTCAATGGCAGCTTCACGGCACCTCGAGATCGTTTGATGGGGCAAATGTATCTGCGGGTCCAAGGCGCGCCGTTTGGCCAAGCCACTGTTCGAGTCGAAGAGTACAAACGACCCAAATTCCAGGTGGCTCTAGAAGCACCCAAAGAAGCCGGACGATTAAATGATGATGTGTCGCTAACGGGAAAGGCAACCGCTTACACCGGTGCTGCCATCGATGGCGCCAAGGTCAGCTATCGCGTCGTCCGCGAAGTCCGTTATCCCGGTTGGTGGTACTATCGTTATTGGTGGTATCCGCGACCTAACAACGGCGGCCAAGAGATCGCTCACGGAACAAGCACCACGAAACGAGACGGCTCGTTCGACATTTCTTTCAACGCCAAGCCTGATGTCTCCGTCCCGGAAAAGCACGAGCCGATGTTTCACTTCACGATTCACGCTGACGTCACTGACTCGAACGGCGAGACTCGCTCGGCCAGCCGCATCATTCGATTGGGCTACACCGCACTCAGCGCCGGCGTCTCCGCCAGCAGTTCTTGGCTGACAACCGACGAGCCCGTGCAACTCAACGTCAGCACAACGACGCTCGACGGCCAACCGCAGGCTGCCGAAGGCACCATCAAAATCTATTCGCTGAAGCAACCCGAGAAGGTTCAGAGAAGCGGCTTTGGCGGTCGATACGTATCGCGCAGATTTGGCCGCAACCGACTCGTCGCGCCACCGGTTGACCCGTCGAACATCAATTCATGGGACGTCGATCAAGTTGTCGCCGAGGCGAAGTTTAAAACGGATGCGACCGGCGCTTCCAAGCATGAATTCAAGTTGCCAGCAGGTCCGTATCGAATCAAGCTCGAAACCGCTGACCGATTCGGCAAACCAGTCCGCGCCGAAGCACCCATCCAAGTCCTCGACGTCAACGCCAACAAATTGGCGATCAAGCTGCCCAACTTATTCGTACCACGAAATCCGACACTGCAACCTGGTGAAGAATTCCAAGCCGTTTGGGGTACGGGATACGACACGGCTCGAGCGTTTGTCGAGATCGAGCATCGTCGTAAGATCGTCGAGAGTTATTGGACGAATCCAAAGTCCACGCAAATCCAAATTAAGCGGCAAGTGACCGAAACCATGCGTGGCGGTTTCACCGTCCGGGTGACAATGATTCGCGAGAATCGAGCTTACTTCAACAACACAAAAGTCAACGTTCCGTGGACGAACAAGAACCTCAGTGTTGAATGGAAGCACTTTGTCTCGAAGCTCGAACCCGCCGAGAAGGAAACTTGGACGGCAATCATCAAAGGCCCAGATGCCGAAAAGGCCGTCGCCGAGTTAGTCGCCGGTTTGTATGACGCGTCGCTCGACGCCTACTTGCCACATTATTGGCAACAACGATTCTCGGTGTTTCGCCAAGATTACTCGAACTTGTATTCTCGGTTCGAGAACATGCAGCGATATTTCCAACATGTTCACGGTACCTTCAGCCGCGACTACCGTCCGATCGACATTCGCTACCGAATGTTTCCAAGTGGAGTCATCGCCAACTTTTGGGGTTACCAATTTTTTAATCAACCCAATCGCGGAGTACCCGGATTCCAAACCGGCAACTACTTACGCAATGCCGCCGCCAAACGCATGGAATTGAGTACTGCGATGCCAGCTGCACCAATGGCCGCCGATGGTGAGTCGTTTGGATCAAGAAGAGGCTTCGCTGCGGCTGAAGGAAAGAAAGGGAAGGATAGAAAGCGACGTGCAAACGGACTTGCTCAACAATCCACGCAAGGACCAGACCTGAGCAAAGTGGCCGCGCGCAAGAACTTGAATGAAACGGCCTTCTTCTTCCCACACTTGATCTCGAATAAAGACGGTGAGGTTGAGCTGCAGTTTTCGATGCCTGAAGCGCTGACCGAGTGGAAGTTCATGGCATTCGCGCACGACCAACAACTTCGCGGCGGCTTCCTGACCGACACAGTTGTGACCGCCAAGGAATTAATGATTCAGCCCAACCCGCCAAGATTTGTTCGCGAAGGCGACGAGCTGGAATTCACGGTCAAAGTCTCGAACCAATCGGCCAGTATTCAAAGGGGAAGTGTGCGGCTGACGTTCGCGGATGCTCGTACTGCAAAATCCGCTGACAAGACGCTGGGCAACAAGACAACGGACCTGGAATTCGAAATTGGTTCGAAGGAATCGAAGTCATTCTCATGGCGAATCAAAGTGCCGGATGACACAGGATTCTTGACCTACAAAGCTGTTGGCTCGACCGGTCGTTTGTCGGATGGCGAGGAAGGCCATCTGCCCGTGTTGGCTCGACGAATTCTGGTCACGGAGTCATTGCCATTACCCATCCGCGGCGCGAAGACGAAAGAATTCAACTTCGAGCGCTTGACGAAATCGGGAGCATCCAAGTCGCTCAAGCATCAGAATCTGTCCGTGCAAATGGTCAGCAATCCGTCATGGTACGCTGTGATGGCACTGCCTTACTTGATGGAGTACCCGCATCAATGTTCCGAGCAGACCTTTAACCGGCTTTACGCGAACTCGTTGGCGCGACACATCGCCCACAGCGATCCCAACATTCGCCGAGTGTTCGACATTTGGAAGAACGAAGCTGCCGACACGCTCGACAGCCCGCTCGAGAAGAACCAAGATCTCAAAGCAGTAATGCTCGAAGAGACTCCGTGGTTGCGGCAAGCCAACCACGAAAGCCAAGCCCGTCGCAATGTCGGTATTCTGTTTGACGCCAACCGGCTCGATGCGGAGACCGCTCGAACATTCCGCAAGCTGGCGGAAATGCAACTTGCCAACGGAGCATGGCCGTGGTTCCCAGGCGGACCGGGCAACGATTACATCACGCTTTACATCACAACCGGCTTCGGTCGCATGCGCCACTTGGGCGTGAAAACCGACATCGCTCCCGCCGTGAAGTCGCTCGCGCGGCTCGATGGCTGGATCAAGCGAATCTATGACAACGTCAAGATTAAGGATCAAAACCACCTAACAACAACGATTGCTCTGTACTTGTATTGCCGCACCTTCTTCCTTGAGGATCGCGCGGTTGCCCCGCAGCACAAAGTGGCCTTTGACTACTTCGTCGGCCAAGCCAAAAAGTACTGGCTAGCGCTGGCCAATCGCCAATCGCAAGCTCACTTGGCCATCGCCTTGAATCGACTGGGATCCGCCAACGACGCCAAAGGCATCATGAAGTCGATCGACGAACGCTCGGTCAGTGACGAGGAGCTTGGCAAGTTCTGGCGAGACACCGAACGCAGCTGGAGGTGGTACCGAGCCCCCATCGAAACCCAATCCGTCATGATCGAAGCTTACGACGAGATTCTCAACGATCAAGAATCCGTCGAGGCCTGCAAAGTTTGGTTGCTCAAGCAAAAGCAAACTCAGGACTGGAAGACCACCAAAGCCACCGCCGGCGCGGTTTACGCACTGCTGCTGCGTGGAGCGAACCTTTTGGCATCAACGGAACTGGTCCAAGTTTCCCTGGGCGGCAAGACGATCAAGCCTCGCAACGTCGAAGCAGGCACAGGCTTCTACGAACAGAACTTCGTTCGCAAAGAGATCAAACCCAACTTGGGCAAAATCCAACTCAAGAAAGTCGACGAAGGCGTCGCCTGGGTAAGCATCCATTGGCAATACCTGGAAGACATGAGCAAGGTCGCCGCTTATGACGGCACGCCGCTGAAGCTAACCAAGTCAATCTACAAGAAGGTCTACACGAAGAAAGGCCCGGTGTTAGAACCAGTCAAAGGTGCACTTGAAGTCGGCGACGAGATGGTCGTCCGAGTCACGCTTCGCACAGATCGATCGATGGAATACGTCCATCTGAAAGATCAACGAGGCAGCGGCACCGAACCGGTCAACGTCCTCTCGCGCTACCGTTTCCAAGACGGCCTGTACTACTACGAGTCCACCCGAGACACCGCCAGCCACTTCTTCATCGACTACCTACCGAAGGGAGTCTACGTCTTCGAATACAGCGTACGCATCCAACACCGAGGCACTTACCAAACCGGCATGGCCCAAATCCAATGCATGTACGCCCCCGAATTCAACAGCCACTCCCAAAGCTTCGCGCTAGAGGTGAAGTAAGCAAAGTAGCCAACACTCTCCGAGTGATGAGTCTTCTAGTGGAATCACTGAATTCCGAAAGACTTACATCCTCGATCGTCCAACATCAACGATGGTACGTCACAGGAGTCGATATAACGCTCAACCGTTATGCTTTGTGGTCGGGCGATACTTTGCTGTAAATCGGAGATGTCTACGATGAACGCGAATGCGACTCAAACCACTAAGAGCTTAACTCGACGATCGTTGCTCGAAGCTGGGTGCACTGTGGCCGGTACCGGGCTGACGATCGATGCACTCTTTCCGACAACACTTTCTGCTGAGGACAAAGCCGATCCATCAATTGGACGACGCGAACTGATTTTAGGGCTCGACGGAATGAGCCGAGTTGTTGAACAAAGGAGACATTTCGGTGGAGGTCACAACGCCGCTGCCGTGATGGCCTCGGCCTTCTTTTGCCGCGAACAAAAGATCGGCGAAGGCGCACCAGACGAAATCTTTTCGTTTGTGCAAAAGACGCTGTTGACCAGTTCCATCTATAAGCCTCGACCTAAAGAAATGGCGGCACCGGAATTGGTTGACGGTCTGGTCAAGGACTTGGATGCTGGCATCGTCAATCTTCGTCGCGGTGGGCACAACATCATCTTCGCGACGCTGTGTCTCAAGGCGCTCAAAGATGTCCCCGAGGCAGCGACGCCCCAGCGAATTGACGGGCTTCGAAAGATGGTGGCCGCGTTTGGCAAATCCAACGGACGCGAACGGCCAACGGTCAATGATGGCACTCTTGTCGACATGCAAGACAAGACAAAGTTCGTCGCGTTCATCTTCAAGGAATACTTGAACGCCCTCGACTTGTATCTGAACGGCAAAGGCCATCATGGGTTCGCTGGTCATATCTTGACTGCTGGCCATGCTTTGTTGGAGTTATCGCGGCTAGGACATCCAGAGATAGCTCGAAAGGGCACCAGCGCCTATTGGCAATTAGTCCAGCAAGCTCGCGCCGGAGCCGATCGAGGCGGGCGAAGAGTGAAGGACGGACCGCCAAAGTCACCTACTCCACTTGATCAAGATTACTGGTCCGGAAAAACATCACGCAGGCCGCGCGAGGTTGTCAGTAGCCACTTAATCAAGTACCCATATAGCTTCTATGCCTTGGCTAAAGATCTTCGTGACGAAGAACTCAAGCGACGCATTTTCGAACAGCTATTTCACCTCAGCGCCATCACCTAGCGGCCGCTGAAAACAGGCGGTTACGGATAGACAGTGAGTCAAAAGACACGAAGCCGCCTGCAAAACGTCGCACTCGGCATCACGATTGGGATTTCGGTTGTGACGCTGGTTGTGATGTTGATTGCTTTCATCTCGACCGTGTTTATGGGACCCGGGTCGATCACTATTGCGCGCGGCATTCTTTTGTCGATCGGCCTGATTGCGTGGACTCAGGTTGCCTACGCCCTGCTGTTTGTGATGCTTCGCTGTGAGGCATCACCCAGACGATCAACAATCACCTCGTGCGGCTGCATTGCGATTGTTGGATCGAGTGCATTGGTCTTATCGGACGCCTGCTGGATTCGTCCTGATCCGCAGAGTGCGCTGATGCTTTTGTTCTTACCGTTTCTTCAATTGATTGGCGGCATGACTCTGCTGGTCGCCGATAGCGTGATCGCCGAGTTCGAATCGGACAGCCGACCTGAAACGCGTTGGCAAAAGGTGAAGTGCCGTGCGCTACAGTTGCTATTCGGTGTTTTGCTCTCGTTTGTCTCATGGTGGTTTTTCCAAGAGCCCTCGAACGATCGCCCGTGGTTGGCGAATCTGGTCATCCTTCCGCAAGCAGAGTTTGACGGCGATCTCGTCACGATTCGATCCATTCGCAACACGGACTATCGAACCGCTGACGACTATTCGACAGCTTACTATGACCGACAGTTCGATCTGCGAAGTATCCGCTCGGTCGACTTCGTTGTCGTACCATTCGGAAGCGATTCGCCCGCAGCTCACACGTTTTTGATCTTCGGATTCAACGACGGCGAAAGAGTCGCGGTTTCTGTGGAAGTGCGGCCTGAAAAGACGGAATCGTATTCCGTCTTGCGAGGATTGTTGCGTCAATGCGAGTTGACGTACGTCATCGCCAACGAACGAGATGTCATCCTTCTGCGTTCCAAGCATCGAGGCGACCGGCTATTCCTGTATCCGATGCAAACATCACAGGCGAAAACCCGTGAACTATTCGTTTCAATGCTTCGTCGAGCCAACCAGCTTCGAGATCAACCGGAGTTCTACAACACGTTGACCAACAATTGCACGACAAACATCTTGCAGCACTTCAACAATGTCAGCGACGAGAAACTGCCAGCAAACCTCAAAGTGTTGTTTCCAGGCTACTCGGACCGCTTGGCTTATGACTTGGGACTGATCGACACGCAGCAGCCATTCGAGCAACTACAGAAAAGTTGCGAGATCACGGAGAAAGCCAATCAGTTCGCCAAGACACCGGATTTCTCGCGTAAGATTCGCGAGTAATCGTGTCCTCTTACATCGTAACCCGGCGCGTGAGCGAGGGACTGGTCTAACGCATTCGCGATCGACAATCTTTGCTTGCGAATACGTTAGACCAGTCCCTCGCTCACGCGTCGGGTTTCGATTTTCTGCTTACTCAAGTTCTGATAGTGAGAACGTTGTCTCGTAAAATGTTCGGCCGTCTTTGTTCAGAAACTTGGCGGTGAGGGTGCCTGGGGTCTTCTCCGTACCCACAGTCATCAGCAGAAACGTGTTGGGCTCGCCGGAGTCGTGGATTAGTGCTGGGTGTGGGACTTTGGCGTTGGCGATGACGCTGGAGTGCGTTGGTGACGTGATTAGCTCGGGGATTTCGTAGCCGGCTTGGTTGGTTGATTTGTGGCGAAGGACGCGCGTGCGATGGATGTCTCCGCCGACTAGAACCACGCCGGTGATTTTTTCTTTGCCGATGAATTCGAACAGCGCGTCGCGTTCGTGCGGATAGGTTCCCCAGTGATCTTTCTTACCGGGACGTACGCCGCGGTTCCAGATCATTCCACAGGCTAAGACTTTGAAGGGAGCTGTCGATGCTTTGAGTTCTTGCAGCAACCACTTCCATTGGGCGGCACCGAGTAGTGTTTGGCGGTCCTTGTCGAACGGTGATGGTTCTGTGGCGGCAAAGTAACGGGTGTCGAGCAAGAAGACTTCCACACCGCTGCGTCGGAACTTGGTGTAGATGCCGGCTTTGCCATCTCCATAGGATGGGTTGGCGCGGTATTCCATGAATGCTCGGCGTGAGTTCTCCTTGCCCTTCAAGTTTCCGTCGGTGTCGTTACGGCCGAAATCGTGATCGTCCCACGTTGCATATACCGAGCGATTGCGGACCAACTCTTTGAAGCCAGCAGCGGCTGCGAACTCGCCATGGCGTTGGCGTTGCACCTCGAGGTCCGTGGAATCGATATACGGTGTGTCGCCCAGCAGCACGACTGCGTGAGGATCGGACTTCTGCATCTGTCGCCAGACAGCGGCCGAGCCCTCGTCTTCGTTGGCACACGATGCGAATGCCAAACGAACTGTGCCCTTTGAGCCATCCTTTGCTGTCGTGAAAAAGTAATCATCGCCAGCGACGAGTTGCTCGCCTTCGAACTCGATCGCGTATTGATATCGTTTGTCGGGCTTGAGCGAATCGACTTGCCAAACGACGCAGCCATCATGTTCTTTCGACGCGGTGGCTTCGCTTTGGACTTTCGCGCCATCGTCGCTCCAAGCGGACAAGCGATACTTTCCGGGGCTCGAACAACGCGCCCAAACGTTGGCGCTATTGGCCGTCATGTGACCGACGAACGGGCCGTGCGTGATGCTGCGATTCAACTTCGCTACCTTCTCGCCAGAAGTCTTGGCGGCAAAGCACCACAAGTTCCCGGCGTAACCGTGGACGAAGAGCTTGCCACCGGAAACGGCGGGAGCTGTCTTGATTGGAGTGCCAAGTCGATGTTCCCACACAACCTTGCCTGCGCGGTTGATGGCACGGATGGACGTATCGTCGTGGCCGAAGAAAGCGTATTCGCCAGCGACGATCGGCGTCGAGCTGCCGGCAATCGATTGCCGTCGCGAGCGGACAAATCGGTCGGCCTCTTGTGCACACTTGATCGTTTTGCGGACGTCGCCTGTCTTGAGGTCGAAGATTTGGAAGTTGGCGCCATTCATCAAGACTTGATCGCCCCACACGACGGGGATCGCGTTTTGATAACCGGAACTCAAGACGCCCTTTGTCCAGATCATCTCGCCCGTGGATGCGTCGCGAACTCGAATTGTTCCGGAAGTGGCGTAGATCATTTTGCCGTCGACAACGATTGGTGCGGATGTCGATCGCGCGGCCTCTTTGAAGCTGTAAACTTCTTTTCCATCCGGCAACTGAATCACGTTGCCGCCGCCTCGTCGAACGCTGTACATCAGGTTGTCGAACACGGTGGCGAACGATGCGTAGTAACCGACGTCGCCGGCGAGTTGCCTGATTTCTCGACCTGTCGCATAGTCGAGCAGTCGTTGAGGTTTTTGCCAATCGCTGACCAATAGTCCGAAACGCGTCGGTACCGGCGGTGTGTTGTTGATCGCCAGAGGACGACCGTCTTTGTAGTTTTCATGCATGGGCTTGCTCCAGAGTGGCTTGCCCGATTGAGCGTTGTAGGCCACCACCCATCCTTCACCCGTGATTGCATAGACGTTGCCGTAGTGAACGGTAACCGCACTGCGGATGTCGCCGTGCGGTGAATCGGCTTTCCAGATTGTTTTGCCCGTCTCAGCGTCGAAACAATTCACGCCTGCGCCCGGGGCACCAGCGTTTGGATTGCCAACCGCAACGTACACGCGTCCTTTGGAGACAACAGGCGAATTGTGCAACACGTGAACGCTGCCAGTGTGCCTCACCCACAGCGGGAACAAGGGTGGCTTCGGACCTTTTGCGATGTTGCGTGGAGGATCGCCGGCCAGGATGTACGGCATGCTTTCCTGATCGTCGGCTGTTTCAGCTTGAGCAGCCTTGGTTGGTAATTGAACATCGATTGTCTGAGAGCGTTTCCACTTGGCTCCCGTGACATCGGTTGCTTCGAGATGGCATTGCCACGTGCCAGGTTTATCGAAGTCAAACGAATGGAAATACGACCAGTCGCCTATCTGACGACATGTATAGATCGACGCCATTCCATCGGGAGAGGTCCAGCGGAGTTGGACGGCTTTCACCAGTAGAGACGTGTCATAGGCAAGGGCGACCACGGGTTGTCGCCCCACAACGGTCCTTGGTCCCGGCGCGACAACTTGCAGTCGTTTATATTGGCCGGCAACGCGCAGCTTTGATCGAACGCCGTCCGGCGAAATGAACACCCATCGGTAGGTGCGCGAGTAGGCTCCCCAATCTCGACCGCGCGCCGGGGCACTATTCAACACGGGAACACCATTTCGGCTACCGGCATGAACGACGTGCCAATGAGCACCAATTTGAGCGATCACGTTGATGCCTTCGGCCTTTCGCTGATCGAACCACGCGGCATCCAGAGGATAATGCGACACAGCGACGACCGGCATCTTCGGCGGGATCGCTTTCAAGTCCGCTTGCATCCAATCGGTCTGTCGCAGTCGAGCTTGCGGCTTCAGGTAACCGGTCTCAGTGATGATTTGGATGAAGTGGACTCCGCCGTAGTCCCATGAGTAATACGGCGGGCCGATGCGTTGCTCGAAGTTAACCGTGCATCGCGGATCGAGACAGTTGCCGTCATGGCCACCGAAGCCTTCGTAAACAGGGATCTTCGAGGAACGGCGGATGCGGTCGTACATGTCCCATTCGAATTGCGATCCGTTCATCGTCAAGTCACCCGCCGTTGCCATAAACGCGGGCTTGCCCAACTTCAACGAACGCGGAGCCGAGGTGACCTGAGCATAGTCCTTGGCCGTCGGAATCATCTCCTCGAGCCTCGTGAATTGACTGTCGCTGGCCGTGATGAACCAAAACTCTTTCTTGGCCGATGCCTCATCGCGAGCGAATCCGATGTCGGCCGAGTACTCCGTGCGAGCCTCGTCAAACGGGATTCGTAGAAAGTAATCACCCGTCGGCTTGTATCCCGTCGGCCGCGTAACGACAACGAATCGGTGATGCGGATCCTCAATCATTCGGATCGTAAAACGGAATGCTCCGTTGTCATCGGTCCGCAACACTCGCTCGCCATCGCTGACCATGATGTTCGCGAGGCCAGACTCGCCAGCATCACGTTTACCGTTTGAATTCGAGTCCTCGTAAACATGACCAGTAACTTTAATCAACCGAGGCCGCGGCACACCAAGCTTCGGTTCATCGCGCTGAGGAATCGTCTTTCGGGCTGCCGCCAATTCCTTGTCATCAAAGCCACGCAGCAAATCGACGGTTGTCCGAAGTTCACGGTCATCAATCTTGTCCTGGGCATTGGCGATTCCTGCCAAGCACAGAGCTAGAAAGAGAGGTTGCCACAATTTGACGTCTGTCTTCAGAAGTTGAAGCATGATGATGCCTATCCAAGTTGCTCAGAGTTAATCGTTCTTCCGAGCATTCTTGACAGAGTTTCGTCGAATTGCCATCGAATCGGTGTAACAATCCAAAGAAGGACAAAGCGGTGGCGAGCCATCACACTCAAAAAGGTGGCAGCTTATGCCTTGATAAGCCGTGCCAAGAGCAATTGTCAATTGTTGTGTCCTGAGAGTGAATTCAGGCGGCGTGTTCCTGCAGGGTACCATCAATGAATTGTCGTCCCTGGATGACCAGGGTGATCAGCTCGTCGCCTCGAAGTCTGCTCCATTTCTTTGAGGCGGATTCGGCCAGCTTGAACATCATGGCCAGACTCGTGCGGCGTGTTCCGCTGCCTGACCGCCAGCTTTCCGGCTCCCGTGAGAATCTCACGTTCCGGCAGCGATCCATTGCGAACAACTCGACGACGACCGTGCTCATCGGTGAGCTGCGCATGGCCCGCGATGAAGTCATCGACCTCGGCTTCGATCGCTGACTGGAGCATGCGGCGTGCCCCTTCACGGATCAATTCATCCAGTGGACTGCGGTCCTCGAAGTTCGCCCGGAGGTCGAGGACTTCAGAGTCAGAAACTTCGACAGCCGACGCCTCGACTGGCATCGATTCAACAACTCGCGCAGCTTTGCTCACGGCGTATCCTTTCGGCCCACTGTGGGCGGCTGAAGAAAGCATCCCTCAGCAGGATACGCCACCTTTCTTTCGCTCCACAGAACACGACTTCTGACAATACCTCCGCTTGATTTCATCCGTCGGCACCGGACACTGGCCAATTCCGGCGCCGAACATGTCTTTTCTGCTCCAACCATGGCACATCATACTTGTTTACCGGGCTGATACTGGTATGAGGTCAGGTCGGGACCAGCCGCCATTATTCGTGTGCAGAGTTTTGGACCGCGGGCCACAACCGCGTTGGCCTCGGTATCGGCGATCAATCAGCGGTCGTTGCTGAGTCGGTCGTGTCCGGCAGCATGTCCTCAAGCGGATTCCGGTGTTCGGCCGGGACGGGGATCATCAAATCGACATCACGACGACTGAGTGACCGGCCGGGGATCGTGAGTACGACGACGAAGTCGTCTCCATCATCGTGCCATTCGTACCGTTTCAGGTCGCTCCAGGGCACGACGCGAGACCCGAAGCAGATGCCGCCCTCGGCGACGAGCGTGCGACTGGTGAGCGTGCAGAAGACGATGTAGACGCCAGCGACCAATACCCCCGCAGCCATGGCGTAACCGAACAGGGATTCCACGGCCGGGTTTCCGGTGTTCCATTCCTGCCCGCGATCGGAAACCGCCCAGGCAAACTGGGCGCACCCCAGGCAGCCAAAACTTAATCCACTCAGCACGCCCAGCCATCGCTGACGGTCCCGGCGACCGTATGCCTGTGCCAGATTGCAGCCCATTCCGAAAAACAGGAACGGATAGACAAGGCGTTCCGGCTCCGCCAGAAGCCGATCCGGCTGGGTGCCGTCTGCGTCCGCGTTTTGGACATCGAGATAGGCGAGGACGAGGTTGGCCACTCCCAACAACGCGAAGAAGCCGACGATCAGGTATTTTCGCGACAACTTCATTTCCCGGGCCGAGCCCGCGGACGCGACCGGCAGGCGCAGCCGAATTGCTCCGAGGGCGCGCTGCTTCCGAAGTCCGTAAAGGCTGTTGTAAAGCCACGAAAGACCGAGGACCCCCAGAAGGACGAGGGCAAGAACCAGTCCGCCCGTGCGGATTGCATTCGCCGTCTGAAACTTGCTTGCGGCGTCAGCGATGAGCAACGTCATGTGTCGTCTCCTTCGTCAAGTGTGTTCGTGATGATGTCCCGTTGGCTGAAAAGCAGCGGATGACTCCGAACCGCGACGGAGCCGACCGCAGACCGGTGCATGGACTGTCAGGCGTCCCGGCCTGTCGCTTGCCGCCCCGTCGTGCTTCCTCGAGCGCTGTCTCCAGCTGCGCGACCTGCTCACGGAGCTGTTCCAGCTCCTTCGCAAGCCGTCTGCAACCGCTGCACGCGGGCTGTTGTCCGGCGTCTCCATCCATGATCGACGCGGAGACGAAGCCGCTCTGGCAAAATGCGCGACCCCATCTGTCGGTAAGCAGACAACGGCAGATTTCACGTCGGTATCAAAGTGATCGATGATGACGGCGGCATTCGCCATGTTGAAGGCGAAATCTATTGCCTCGACCGAAAGCGTGTAGCTGGACATCGCCTCGTGGTTCAGTTGGCTCTGCAAAGTCAACTGGCCGTCGGTGTCGATTGCGAATCGTCCCAATTCGTCGCCGCTGGTGATGGACAAGATCATCAAATCGCCGTCGGGATCGGTCACCGAAAGATTTCCGATGCTCGTCCCATAGCTGGCATCTTCGGAGACGTTGAAGGTGTAATTGTCCGGGCTAAAGATCGGTGCGCTGCTCAGCAGTGTGCGGTCTTCCAGGCAATCGATAACGGCAAGCTGCGGAAAGAGGCCCGACCGAAGCTGCCGGCGGGTGCGGCTGGCGAAGTGGGCTCGACGGGACTTCCAGCTCAAGCGTTTTTGTTGAATCCGTTGTAGCTGCCGTTGCCAGACAGCGGTAATCCACGCTCTGGCGAGCGTGGCTACAGATGATGGCTCATACGTCTTGGAGGGTGTTGAGTTACTTGGCTTGATTGGTTGATCTGAATTCCCTGCCCCCCTCTAAATTCGCACCAAGTCGTCGCAGCCAGTTCTTCACAAGCATGATGTTCTCCTAAATACCGCAGCGCCAATCGATGGTTGTCGATCACCAGCGGTGAGGAATCCATTCCTGTTTCCATATGTTCACACTGATCGTTATGGTACATTGAAATATACGTACACTTATAAACGTCCGCAATTCGTTTTCAGCGGGTTATCAAGAATTGCGGGTTTCCAGATTTGGTCCGGCCACTCTGGCTCACGTCAGCTTGTTAAATCCCATCCAGCCAGTTTTCCGGTTCCGTAAAGACGAACAGCTCGTCGATTTCTGACTCGTCGTCCAGGATTTCGTTGTCGCCTAGGCCGCCGCTGACGGTGTCGTCGGGGCCGGATTGGCCGTTGACTTTGTCGTTGCCGCCAAGGCCCATGACTTGGATCAGCTCGACATCAGTTATGGACGTTACGTCCGTTGTTGCCAATGCGACATTCTTGCCGCCGTTGTTGCCCTTCGTTGTTGCCCTTCGTTGTTTCCTCGACCGTGATCGTGCCGCCTTCCAGGTCGAGGCCCATGCCGTCGGCGGTCATCAGATCGACGTTTGTGTTTGCGAAGACTCCAGTAAACTCAACGTTCCACGGTCCCTTTTGCGGACCGGTCACGCTAAAGTCGCCGACGCCCGGTGTGGTCAGATTCTCGAGAGCCGTTTGCACATCCGAGGCACTGGCATCAAAGTTAATCGGCCCTGTTGTTTCACCATTCAACGTCAACGTAAAGTCGCCGCCGTTAACTCCGAACGGTAACGCCACGCGTTGTTTCTCGTTCGGCAAGCCAGCTTCGATTGCATCATCGGTAACGTCAACAACGAGTCCTTGGTCGACAAGATTCGAAGTGTTCAACACGATCTCGGCAGCATCGAGACCTCGCAAGAAGTTCTGGAAAGTGACCGTGTACGGACCGCTGGCTCCGCCCGCGACCGTCGCGTTGCCTGAACCGACGCTGTCTAGACCCTGTAGCGCGGTTTGAACGGTGCCGCCGTTGGCTCCAAACGGAATCGGAGCCGTCGTATCGCCGTCGAAGGAAAGCGTGAACGTGTCCGCCGTCGGTGTGTTGTTAAAGGCGACGTTTTGTACTTCATTCGTACCGGTAACCGCAGCGATGAAGTCATCGGCAACAGTGACATTCAACGCGCCGCCCAAGTTGCTGGCGTCGGCAATCACAATCGTAGGAACATCTGTTTGAGCGAACTGGCCGCCAAAGTCTACCGTCCACTGGCCGCCTGCTCCGCCGGTGACGTTGAGGTCGCCTTGGTCGATATTCAGCAGGGCTTCCAATGCAGATTCGACATCCGCACCATCGGCGTCAAAAGCGATCGGTGCCGTGGTTTCGCCATCAAATTCCAGTTGGAAATCACCGCTCGTCAATGTGACGGATGGCGTAATCGTCTGCATCTCGTTTGTGCCCGCCGCGCCATTTGCGAGCGTCGCGAGTATTACTGAGCCAAAGGGTGGATCGCCAACAAGGTTGGTGAATGTCAGACCTAAAATGTCGAGCTCTATTAGCGGGAGATTCACGCCAGCCAAGTCAGCACCGAATTCTAGTGTCCACAGCGTGTATTGATCTGGCCCACTTGTGACGATCGTTTTTTGTGACAGTAACGTTGCCTTCACCAACATTGGCTTCTGACAAGGCCGTCGATAGAACAGATTGTCTATGTGTCCAATCGTTGCTGGCTTTTTGGAGTACGTAGCCGCAATGCGCCTGATTTCTTATGATGTGTGTGCAGTCGAGTCATCGCCAAACGATGGCTCGCTCTCATGACATTTACCTTTCAATCATTGTGCAGGGTCATGAACAGACAACTCCCAGTATTTTTCCTCGTTGCTCTTTTGCTTGTTACGACGTCAGCACTTGCCGTGGATGAATCTGTCGAACCGCTTCAAAAAGCGTTCGAGACTTACTGTGTAAAGTGTCACGGTAAAGCAGAAACTGTAGAGGGTAAGGTTAACTTACGTCGGCTCAAGACGGCTGATGACTTTCAAGCTCGGCCAGCAATGCTTGAGAAAATCGTTTCCGTGCTGAACGACGGTGAAATGCCGCCCGAAGACGAACCTCAATTGCCCGGGGAATTGCGAAAACACTTGATCGTCAGACTAAAGGCGGTCTTGAAAGAGTCGGTTAGACACCAAGCATTCGGGCCGACGCCGATTCGTCGCATGAATCGGTTTCAGTACAACAATGCGATCGTCGACTTGCTCGAGCTTGACCGACAAATCTTTCAGCTCAACGAGCGATTGTTGCGACGCCGCAGCGACTACTTTCATCCGCAGACTGGCAAGATGCCTTCGGAAGTGCGGGTCTCGACGCGGCCACTAAGTAAGGACATCGATAATCAGCGGCCGGAAGGTTTTCGGGGCGTCTCCGCGTTTCCTCAGGACAAGAGAGCCGAACACGGGTTCGATAATCGGGCCGATCATTTAACGCTTTCGCCGTTGCTGATGGAGTCGTTCTTGAAGCTTAGCCAAACGATTGTTGAGAGCCCCGATTTGAATCCGCAAGAGTGCCGAAGTTGGGACCGAGTGTTCGCGCCGCCTGGCAAACCAGCTCGCGGTCAGGTCAACGGGCGGTACGAAGCGGAGAAAACGAGCGCAATGAAGTTGCGTGGACGTCGAGAAGGCCGCGCGGCTCCTCAGGGAATGATACCATTCGCCTCTGATTGGAGCGGCAACGCACAGATGTTTTGGTTCTGCCCCGGCAAGGACCACCAATTAGTGATGAGCTTTAATGCAGCAGAAGCCGGCAAGGGACTGCGTTTCGCACTGACGAAGGCCCCGGATTACGGCATCTACGAGATTTATCTAGACGACGTCAAAATCGGCCAAAACGTGGACCTGTACGACACTCGTGTCTCGTGGAGCCTTCACGATGTCAAGACCGACGTCTCTGTGGGCGCGCACACGTTGAAGTTCAAGTGCGTCGGTAAGAACGAAAAGTCCAAGAAGCACTACTTCGGGCTGGACTTCATCGAAGTCACCGGGCGCACCAAGAAAGAGGGCAAATCGCCCAAGGTCAAAGAAGCCGATGTCCTTCGCGACCGAATTGCGAAGCTGATGCGACGTGCATTCCGGCGCCCGGTCGATCCAGAGACGCTCGACCGCTTCGTGAAATTTGCCAATGCCGAGCTTGCGGCGGGTGCCTCGTTCGAGGGCACGATGCGAACGGTTGTCGGCGCGATTCTTGGCATGCCGGACTTCTTGTATTTCTATGAGACCACCGAATCGCTCGGCCAACCAAACGGGCGTCAGCCGATCACAGACTTTGAGTTGGCGTCGCGGCTTTCGCAATTTTTCTGGAGTAGCATTCCCGACGACGAATTGCTGGATTTGGCCGAAGCCGGCAAGTTGAATGATCCCGAGACTCTTGCCAAGCAAATCGATCGGATGATGAACGATCAACGGTCGGGGCGATTTTGTGATAACTTCCCTGGCCAATGGCTGCAATTGGATCGACTGGTGACCTCGATTCCTGACAAGGAGAAGTTTCCATACTTCTATTACAACGGCTACCGAACCAGCTTGCACATGATGTCCGAGCCGTTGTTGCTGTTCGAGACGGTGTTCGTCGAAGACCTGTCCATCATCGATTTGATCGACCCCAAGTTCACCTGGGAAAGTGGCATGTTGAAGGCCAATTACTCGGGCAAACGCAACGCTGCGATCGAGGTCCAAGTTCAATTGTTCAAACGCGTTCCGTTAAGCGATCCGCGGCGGGGCGGAGTGATTACCAACGCCGCCGTGATGACGATGACTTCCACGCCAACTCGCACCCAGCCGATCACTCGAGGTGCCTGGGTCAATGCGGTGATCTTCAACGATCCGCCAGAACCGCCACCGGCCGATGTTCCACCTTTGCCAGAAGTTGACGAAGCGGAGCTTGCCAAGTTGACAATCCGCGAACGGCTGGCCGTGCATCGCAAGCGAGCTGATTGTGCCGGTTGCCATGACAAGATTGACCCGCTTGGCTTCGCGCTGGAGAACTACGGTCCTACGGGAATTTGGCGGGACAAATATGAAAACGGCCGCGATGTCGACGTCAGCGGCACTTTATTCAATCAACACAAATTCAAAACTGTGGTAGAATTCAAGCAGTTGATTTTGAAAGAGAAACAACGTTTCATTCGCGGATTCGTGTCGCATTTGATGTCGTATGCACTCGGTCGAGCACTTGGCCCGGCTGACTCGCCCGCCTTGGATGATGTGACGGCGAAAGCCATGTCAGGTCAAGACAGCATGCGAACGATCCTGAAGAACATCGCGATGAGCGAACCGTTTTTGCACAAGAACATCCAAGTTGCCAATAAAGAGGACAACAAAAGATGACCACAAATACCGTTTCCCGCCGAAGTTTTCTCGCAGCCACTGGTGGAGGCGCGTTGAGTCTACCTTGGCTCGAAAGCTACGGTGCCGACGACAAAAAGAAGTCAGAAGAGCCGGCAAAACGCATGGCGTTCTTTTACTTGCCCAACGGCATCACGCGCCGCGGTTTCTTTCCGGGTGAGGGAGATCGACCGATTCCCAAGTTCGCCGGTCAGAACAACGTCTGGCGTTTCGAAGGCAAGACCGTGCCGCCTGGAAGCCACGAATTGAGCTTCACGCCAACGTTGGCTCCTCTGTTCAAAGTCAAAGAGCACGTGTCGTTGATTACTGGGTTGGACCGGATCTTTCAGCACGGTACTGACTCGCACGCGCAGTGTGCATCGTGTTACTTGACCAGCGTCGCGCCGTTCGAAGTTAAGGGCTCGGCCTATCCACTGGCTCGAACGCTCGACCATATTGTTGCTGACAGCATCGGCCAAACGACGCCGTACTCGACACTTGAACTGAGCTGCAACGACCACAAGAACAACATCGAGTCGATCTATTTCGACAACATGTCGTGGTACAACACCGGCCACGTCGCGCCGTCGATGAGGAATCCTCGCAAGGTTTACGATCGGTTGTTTGGCACGCAGGCGAACACGCTTTATCGGAACATCACGGATTTGGCGCTCGGCAACGCCAAGCAACTTCAACGTCGGCTAAGCACCGATGATCGCCGCAAATTTGACGAGTACTTCGAAGCGATCCGCACGATCGAAACTCGCATGGACCGCATCGAAAACATGAAGTCCGAGCTAGCGGCCGCGAACATCAAGCGACCTGCCGAACACTTGCCGCGCAACGAGTACATCCATCTGATGGGGGACCTGATGATCACAGCACTGCAAAGTGGCATCACCAACGTCGGCACCATGATGGTCGGCCCCGAACGCTGGACAACAGCAACCAACTGGGAAGGCATCCTTGACAAACCCTACAGTCACCACGCAATGACTCACTCTCCAGGAAATCATCTTGAGCAGCTCTTGAAGCTCGACCGATTCCACGTCTCGGCGTATGTACGATTGGTCGAGAAGATGAGCAAGATCGAAGAAGCCAACGGCACAACGCTGTTGGACAACACCATCTTTACCCTCGGCGCGGGCATGGGCGATGGCACGACGCACCAATACAACGACTTGCCATGCGTGATCGCCGGCGGTGGCGGCGGAACGCTGAAGCAAGGACGCCACGTCCACTGCAAACGCGGCACTCCGCTGGCCAACTTGTGGCTGACGCAACTTCACGCCTTGGGAATTGATCGCAAACGCTACGCTGACAGCACAGGCACAATCAGCGAGATTTTGGTTTGATCGCGCTATGCCAACAGCTTGTCGACGACCTCGCCACCCACATCTGTGAGTCGGAAGTCGCGGCCTTTGAAGCGGTAGGTTAGCTTGGTGTGATCCAAACCGAGTAAGTGCAGGATTGTTGCTTGTAGGTCGTGGACGTGGACCTTGTCTTCGACTGAGTAGTAGCCAAGATCGTCCGTTTCGCCGACTGTTGTTCCGCCTTTGATGCCGCCGCCGGCTAGCCACATGGAGTAGGCTTCGATGTGGTGGTCTCGGCCGATGATGTCTCGCGGTTCGCCTTGGGGGGTTCGGCCGAATTCGCCGCCCCAGATCACTAGGGTGTCCTTGAGCATATCGCGTTGCTTGAGATCCTTGATTAGTGCGGTCATCGGGCGGTCGACTTCGCCGCAGCGGTCGTCGAGCGGTTTGCCCAGGTTGGTGCCGGGGTTGCCATGGTGGTCCCAGTCGGTGTGGTAAAGCTGTACGAAGCGGCAACCTTTCTCGACCAATCTTCGAGCCAGCAGGCAGTTGCGGCCGAACGTTGGTTTGGCGGGATCGATGCCGTACAGGTCGAGTGTGTCTTTACTCTCGCCAGAAAGGTCCATTAGTTCTGGCGCACTGCTTTGCATGCGATACGCCATTTCATACGTGGCGATTCGCGTGGCGATTTCAGGATCGCCGACTTGCTTCAGCCGCGCGGCGTTGAGGTCGTTGACCGTGTCGATGAAGTCGCCTTGGGTTTCCTTCGTGATTCCTTGCGGAGTTGAAAGGTTGAGGATCGGGTCGGCGCCGTTGAGGAATGGCACACCTTGATAGGTTGTCGGCAAGAAGCCGCTGCCCCAAAGTGGTGTTCCGCCGCGTGGGCCTCGCGGGCCGGAGTGTAAGACGACGAAACCGGGAAGGTTCTCGGACTCGCTACCGATGCCGTATGTGACCCAGGCTCCCATGCTTGGGCGGCCGAAGCGTTGGAAGCCGGTGTTCATGAAGAGCTTGGCGGGGCCGTGGTTGAAGACCTCGGTCTTCATCGAACGGATGACGGCGATGTCGTCGGCGACCGTCGAAAGATTCGGCAACAGCTCGGACATCTCGACACCGGAGTCGCCGTGCTTTTTGAACACGCGCTGCGTGCCGAGCAGCTTGGCGTCTTTTTTTAGGAAGGCGAAACGTTTGTTTTCGACGTACGATTGCGGGATGACTTGCCCGCTCATTTCCTGGAGCTTTTTCTTGAAGTCGAAAAGCTCCAACTGGCTGGGACCACCGGCCATGAACATATAGATCACTCGCTTCGCCTTGGGGGCAAAGTGAGTTGGCTGGATGGCTAGCGGATTCGTTGAACGGTCAGCGGCCATCAACGAATTCTCGGACAACAGATTCGCCAACCCGATCGATCCGAGGCACAAACCGGCGTCGGCGAACAATTGACGACGAGTTGATTCGCGGAGCAGAAATTGTTCTGTGTTCATGATGTTTCCTTCAGTGCCGCAGGCTCCCCATAGTAACCCGACGCATAAGTTTTGATGTTGCGTTTTTTAGCCTCTTCGAGGCTAAGCCGTCCGAAAACATGAAAAAACGCACATCAAAACTTATGCATCGGGTTGTTATTCTCTCGTAATAAACTCATCCAGGTTCATCAGTGCCCGTGCCACAACCGTCCAGGTTGCGGATTCGGCGGGCTTCAATCTCTTGGGCGAATTCATTGGGGCGATCTGATTGGCTTTTTCGGGATTCGCTTTGTAGAACGCTCGTTGTTTTCCAAGGAACTCGCTGACTCGGCCGAGTTCGTAGTCACTAGGATCGCGCGAGACGCAGATTTTGAAGACGTGGCGGATGCGGCCTTCGTCGTAGTTGGGGGCTTCCGTCAGAATTCGAACGGCCATGCCTTGAGCGAATTCGATGAATGAGCGGTCGTTGGCCAAGGTCAAGGCTTGCAGCGGCGTGTTGGATCGAGGTCGGCGCGTGCAAGCAGTGTTCGCGTCGGGAGCGTCGAAGGTTGGCAAGAATGGGTATGGGGCCGATCGCCAAAAGTACGTATAGACACCGCGGCGAAAGCGGTCTTCGGCTTTGTCTTCGTTGCCTGCCCAATTCTTTCTGTTTTGAGTCAGCAGGTCGATGTTCGATTTAGGAGCCGGCGGGTAGACGCCCGGTCCTTTCATTTTGTCGGATAGCAAACCGCTGGCTTGCAAACACGTGTCGCGAATCGCCTCGGCTTCTAAGCGGATGCGAGACTGTCGTGCCAACAACCGGTTCTGTGGGTCCTCGGCCAATAGGTCTTCTCGCATGTGCGATGACTGGCGGTAGGTGGCTGATGTGACGATCAAACGATGCATGGCCTTGAGGCCCCATTCTTGGCGAATGAACTCGCTCGATAACCAATCCAACAGCTCGGGATGATCGGGCAAGGTGCCTTGTGTGCCAAAGTCGTTTTCGGTTTCGACGATGCCGAGACCGAAGAATCGCTGCCAAATGCGATTCACGGTGACTCGAGCGGTCAGCGGATTCGACGGATCGAACAGCCAATTGGATAGATCGAGCCGACTTGGTTGTTCAACCGCAATCGGTGGCAAGACGGCCGGCGTGCCAGGATTCACGACGGCTCCCAGCCGCAGGAAGTCGCCGCGGATTTGAATGTGGGTGGTGCGAGGTTTGGGCATCTCGCGCATGATCATTGTGGTGGGGATCGTGCTGTTGACGGCATCCAACTTTCTCTTGATGGCTGCAGTGGCGTCGGCCAGAGGTTTGCGGCTCTTGTCGGTTTCGCGGTAGATCGCCGCGAGCTGTTTCTTTTGTTCGACCGTGCGTTTCTCGACGGGCGTCGCCAACAGCTTGCGAGTCTTATCAGGCAAGCCCAACACATCCGGCGAGACCGAAGTCGTCGACAATCGAAAGCGACCGATGATGTACTTAGGCGACTTGTACTTTTGCCGCATCACGATTCGCAGCCGCGTGCCGGATTGGCTTCGGTAAGGCTTGTCCAAGATGAACGCCGCCTCGTGATCGCTGTTCATGATTTCAGGCGGACCGTAAACGCCCCAAAAAGTATCGGGCTTGCCGTCGATGGCCGCGGAGACTGGGCCGCCTTTTTGTTGGTGGTCGGCGATCGCTTTAAGGAATTTGATGCGGAAAGACTTGGCGTCTTGAACGGCCCCCGTTTCGCTTAGCGGTGTCGCGTAGGCTTCAAATTCGTTGAGCGTAAAGTTGCCATGCGGCGTTCTGCCCGGTCCCATCTTGGGCAAGCTGGCGTGAGTCAACGTCTCCAACTTGATTGCCGTGATCTCTTTGTCGGGGATATCGATCTCGACGGTATAGACATCGTCGTCGGGAACGGGATTGCCGGAAAGCACCGACAGATCGTCGCGCTGTTCTAGCGTGGCGCCGTTGGCTGACTTGAGCAAAACCGGCTTCCGCGGCGTCCAAACGCTTTTGGCATTAGCGACGGCGAGACTCTTTTCCCATGCGGGCTGCCCTTTGGCAAATTCGGCGTCGTGAGCTTGCAGCTTCTTGTTCGCCACCGCGTACTCGGCATCCAGTTGTTTCTTTCGAGTCGCTTGCTCATCCGTCGGAAGACTCACCAACGGCCCTAGTGCACCCGATGCGTGGCGAGCGTCGTTGTTATCCTCGGTGTTGTTGAAGATCGCGTAGACCTTGTAAAAGTCGCGCTGCGTGATCGGATCGTATTTGTGTTTGTGACACTGAGCACACCCGATCGTCAGGCCAAGGAACACGGCTCCCGTCGTGTTGACTCGATCGACGACCGATTCGACGCGGAACTGTTCATCGTTGGTGCCGCCTTCTTGGTTGATCAATGTGTTGCGGTGAAAGCCCGTTGCGACTAACTGCGATCGCGTCGCCTTCGGCAACAGGTCCCCCGCCAACTGCTCGGTCGAGAATTGGTCGAACGGCATATCATCGTTTAAGGCTTGAACGACCCAATCTCGATAAGGCCAAATCGTGCGAGCCCCATCGATGGTGAAGCCGTTGGAATCGGCATAGCGAGCCAAGTCGAGCCAGTGTCGCCCCCATCTTTCCCCGTAACGCGGCGACGCCAAGATTCGATCGACCAACCGATTATAAGAACCTGGAAATTTGTCCGCCAAGAACGCATCGACATCGGCAGGAGCCGGCGGCATGCCCAGCAAATCAAAATGCAACCGCCGAATCATCGTCACTCGATCCGCCTGGGGTGAGTGTGCAACACCGAGCTTCTCGAGCTTCGCCTGCACAAAGTTGTCGATGCCATTCCGCAGCCACGCCGAATCTTTCACGGCGGGCAACGCGTGTCGCACAATAGGTTGAAAGGCCCAATGATTGCTCTCAACGCGTGTTTCGACGAACTTTTCGTTCTTGGGAATCTTGGCCCCTTGATCAATCCACAAGCCGATCATCGCGATCTGCTTATCCGATAAGCGGTCTTGCCCTTGCGGCATAGCCTCAACGTCACCCTTGCCCATCAAGACCTTAATCAGCAGGCTGTCGGCACTCTTCCCGGGCACAACAATCGGCCCACGATCACCGCCGCGGCGAAGTAAGGTTCCGGCGTCTAAGCGGAGCCCGGATTCTTGTTCATCCAGCCCGTGGCAATCCGTGCAATGAGCGTCAAGGATCGGCTTGATGTCCTTGACGAAATCGATGGGCTTCGGATCAGCGGCCGATGCAAATCCAACAGCAGAGAGAATAGCTGAGAAAACAGCACAAGAGCGAAACATGCTGGAAGTCCTTACGAGCTGAATGCGACGATGCATTCTCTATCAATCAGAACAACCAGTAATCGTACCATTGCCGCAGAGAGCGTGGCAAGCAGCGCACAGTATGCGACGGTCCTACAGTAATCGCGCTAACGTTGTCATTTTAGCGATTAGCGTTCGCCCCGAACCGGGCCGGTGGGGTCGATGGTCAGAAGAACGACGTCAACGCTGGTGTTGGCCAGTAGCGATCGTGCAAAGGCGGAATCAGTCGAAGACCAACCTCAAGCGGCCCGTTGTATCGCCAGATGGACTCTGAGTTGAACGCTTCCTCGGTCTTCGGCGCGGCGTTCGTTAATCGCGTCCCGACTAGGGCGAGCGTCAGGACGATCCCGAAGAAGGTAACTCGTAGCTTTTTCATTTCTCGAAGCTTGTTCACAACATGGCTCCCGAGTTACTTATCTTTCTTGCTCTTCGAAACTGTTTGAGCATCACGCTTGGTTAATTTAGATTTTGACGACAATCCAGACTGGATCGTTAGCAAACTGTTGCCTCAGTTCGGCGACCGGAAGCCCCAATACCGACGGTGTATGGGTGGTATCAGTCGCATACTGACTTCCAATGGCCCACCGTATCGCCATAGCGATTTACCGGTTGACGATGGCGCGGCTGCCGCCAGTTGCCCGCTGGCTTGGGGCGTGGGGCTTGTGTATGTGTCTCCGATAAGAAACATTGTAACGACAAGCCCAACACATAGGATACGGCATTTGTTCATGACGCAGTTCTTGACTTTGCAGCTTAAGAGTCTGTTGCCGCTTGAATTCTACCACAAGATTCAAGGCTCTTGGTATTGAAATCGGAAGGATATGGCCGTTGGTTGATGAAGTTTGGAAGTCCCAGCTCTGGATTGCACATACGAGAATTCTACTCGACTCGTTTGAACATTTCCTGGGTCGGCCGTTGTTGTCGTATCGAGGGTCGGAAATCGAGGATTCGCAGGCGCTGTTTGAGAGCCCGTTCGTCGTGGTTTCTCATGGTACTCAAGACGACCCAATATTGAATTATGGCAACGCAAAGGCCGTCGAACTGTGGGAAACGGACCTCGACACACTGTTGACAATGCCTTCTCGGAAAACTGCCGAGCCCGTGCATCGAGACGAGCGGGCGTCGATGCTCGAGCGGACAGTTCGAGACGGTTACATCGACGATTATGCCGGAATCCGCATCACAGCCACCGGAAAGCGGATTCGCATCGACCAGGCGACGGTCTGGAATCTGATCGACTCGGACGGCCACCGAGTCGGCCAAGCGGCCACGTTTTCGGAGTGGGTAATGCTTGAGGGTGAGTCGGAGTGAAGATCGAGACGCCCGGCTTCGAGAAGACGGCGTCTTTGCCTCACACCAAATAACATCCAATGCCGGAATCTGACGAAACGTTTTCCATTATTGGATTCATTTGCGTACAATCGACGAATGACGAGAAGCGGGCCACAACTTTTCGCCGAGTCGCTGTGGTCAGCCGTAACGCGGCGATGTTCAATACTTGGCTGAATATGCATAAATTGCTGCTGGGGCAGGACTTAGGTGCAACACGATTGAAGTGAGAAGTCAACATGACGCAATTGGCCCGTTTTGCTAAACACCTCGCGTTCTTTTTCCTTTTGGCTCTGATCGTGACCGCGGTCGCGGGACGGGGACTGACGGCAAAAGACAAAGTTCTCAGCGCCGAGGATACTGGCGAGTCCTTCGAGCTAAAAACCGTCCAAAAGCTGAAGTATTCCGGCAAGCTCACCTACACGGTCAGCTTGGCGGTCGAGAATAAATCGGACGAAACGCAAAACGGCCCCATCGCCGTCTCGCTGGAAAAGGTGACTCCCAGCCGGCTCGAATTGGACGAAGCCGACGACGAGATTGATGGCAACCAGATCATCGTGCTCTTGTTAGCCGACGAGCAACTCAAACCTCGTTCGACTTCAAAGCCTGTCAAAGTCGTGTTCTCGGTCAAGCGACGATTGAGTGCCCGCGAACGCCGCGACTTTGAACTCAAGGCCAAGATTGTGCGTCTCACCCTTGGCGAGGCACCTGCTGACGAACCGAAGGATGAACCATCCAAGCAGCCTTCAAAGACGACTCAATCAGGCAAGAAAGCCGCTGGTGGAACGGGCGGTGGTGGCGGTGGCAACAAAAGTCAACAAGGCGACGACGATGACCCCGTCAAACGCCAAGCCATCGAGAAGGTCACCAAAGCACAAGACGAATTCACCAAGTCGTTCCTTCCCAAGAAAGACGTTCATGGGACGGCCACGGGATTGGACGACAATGGCAACCCAGTCATTAAGGTGTTCATCGAGAAGCCCGGTGCTGGCGACGTGCCCAAACAGTATCGAGGCGTTGTGATCGAGACCATCGTCACAGGTCCTTTGGTACCTGATTGGCAGCAACAAGACGATGAGGCCGGCGATCCAAGGCGACGATTTGAGCGACCTTCTCCAATCGGTGTGTCGGTCGGAAACCTTGAAAAGGGGTGTGCGGCTGGCACGATCGCTTGCCGAGTTCGCGATGCTGAGGGAGTGCGTTATGCACTGAGCAATAATCACGTGTTCGCGATGACGAACAAGGGGCGTCCTGGTGACCGAATTGCTCAACCTGGCCGAGCAGACTCCGGATGCGACCGCTCAGACAGTAACGTCATCGGCGAACTGACCGAATTTGTCGAAATCCAACTTGGGGGAAGAAATAAGGTTGATGCGGCGATCGCACGGATTGATCCAGGACAACTCGGCACATCGACTCCATCTAATGGTTATGGGGACCCCGCCAATGAGACTCGATCTGCTCAATTGGGCCTGCGAGTTCAGAAATACGGCCGCTCCACCGGACTAACTCGCGGTCGCGTTGTGGGGGTCAACGCTACGGTGTATGTCGGATTCAAGAAAGACAGCAACACTCGCTTCGACGACCAAGTTGTGGTCAGAGGTGGTGGTGAATCGAAATTCATCACCGGTGGCGACTCGGGCAGTTTGCTGGTGAGCGATCCTGGTCGTCAACCAGTTGGCTTGTTGTTCGCCGGGAGCGTTGGTGGAACCTATGGCATCGCCAATGACATCAATGAGGTGTTGAAAGAACTGAAGGTTCAAATCGATGGCGGCGGCGCAGCATTTGATCCTCCAGCGAAGAACGCCAAGAGTGGCCCGCGGGGTCGACGGGCCAAAGGTGGGGTCGTCACCAACAAGTAGTCTCGCCCGATGTGGTGGTGATGCGTTGAGAATTTAAAGGCCCGGCTTTTTCGAAAAACCGGGCCTTTTGTCATCGTATCGTCGCAGAATTGCCCGCTCTTTTGCTCGCTCTCGCGGACGCATCCAGTTACGATTCAGGCACATGCTGCGTCGCCGAGAATCTTGCAACTAGGACTTAGGACTGAGAGCGATGGCAAAGAAAAAAGCGAAGAAGAAAGCCGTCAAGGTCGCGGAAGCTCCAGGGATGCCGGCTGCTGGAATACCTGCGATGCCTCAAGCGGGAATGATGCCAGGACAACCTGCTGCCGCGGGCGGCGCGAATCCCATGATGCAGATGATGCAAATGATGCAGATGATGATGGGAGGCGGCGTCGGGCCCGCCGTTGTCGATCCGTCGGCGATGCCGTTTTCGGGCGGTAAAGTTGCCCAGGATGATGACCCTGGCTTGGATGCCGAAATCATTCGTCCGGCTCTATTGGACACCTTGCTGAAGACTCAGGAAGCCGTACCGTTTGGAAGCGTGTTGGATTTGTTGTGCTTGACCGATGATGGATCGCACTCGCTGGGTGGCGTTCCCAAAGGTTGCACGATCGCCTTTGCGGGACCTCCCGGGAAAGGAAAGACGCGAACTGCGTTGGCGGGGATGGCCAAGGTAGCTGCCGAAGGCGAACGCGTTGCTTTTGTTGTCGCCGAGGAAGGTTTTCACGACGGCGAAGAAAGTGGTCGCGACGACCTGTGTTCTCGGATGGTCAAAGTCGGCATGTCCGCGACCGGGTTGGACGAGTCCAAATTTCGCAAGCAAGTTCTAGACAATATCTACGTGCTTGAGAGTCAATATCATAAAGGACAAACGTGGGACGACTTCGTCGGCAAGTACCGTTATTTGGTCGAGCATGAAGAGATTTCGTTTGTCGTCATTGATTCCTTGAACATGCTCGATCCATCACGAAATCGAACGGCGGATAATCTTTCGTCGTTGAAAACTTACAATCACGAGCAAGGCATCACCTGCATTTGCATCGGCCAGATTCGCGACACAGGAGCCCCTGTTGGCGGCGAGGCTTTACAGCATACCGCCGATGTCGTGTTCTTGATGGAAGAGGTGTCATTGGGATCGAAGGAGATCGCAGAGATTTGGGGCGGCAAATATCGCGACAAGATTGACGTCGTTCGCGCCGTTAAGAGTGTGACGACACCAACATTTCCGCACGCTGTCAGGGTTGGCCGTGATGAGGGAACAGGCGTGTTAGTGGTTCATGAAGCGCATCCCGAAATGTATGCGACTTTGCCGGTGGGATAGTCGAGCTTCATAAGTGTATCCGTTGAAGGAGAAATCGTTGCGAACTGCGTGCCGACATCGACGACCGAAAGCATTCACCTTGGTGGAAATGCTTGTGGTCATGGTCGTTATCATGGTGTTGATCGCGCTACTGCTTCCTGCTATTCAGGCGACGCGCGAGAACGCTCGGCGAACGAGCTGTGTTGCTCACTTGCACCAGATCGGCTTGGCATTAGAGAACTACCGTCACGCACACAGCGTCTTGCCGCCAGGCACGGTCAACCCGACCGGGCCAATTCAAACTCTTTCATCGGGCTACCACTACAGCTGGATGGTTCAAATACTGCCCTTTGTCGATGTTACGAATGTGTTTAACCACTTCGATTCGAGTGTCGGCGTCTACGATCCCTTGAACGAGAAGCCGGCGACGCAGCGCATCGATGTCTATCTTTGTCCGTCGATGCCGATTGGCGGCGCCTCGACATCGTACGCGGGATGTCATCATGATCGGGAAGCCCCAATCGATGTGGATAACGATGGCGTCCTGTTCCTCAACAGCAGTATCAAATTAGAAGACATCACCGACGGAGCGTCTCACACGATCTTCATCGGCGAAGCCGGTTCGATGATGTTTGGCTGGGCTTCCGGAACAAGCGACACACTGCGAAACGTCGGCAGCTCATTGGGCGGCGGATACAACCCTTACGCCAGTTTGCGAGATCGTGGTGACAACTCCACCAAGAAACCGGGATCCGCTTCGACGGTCGTTGGCTCGTTTCAAATGGTGCACGTTGGCGGGACGCTGTTTGGTTTTGGCGACGGCACGGTTCGCTTAGTGTCGGAAACCGTGGACAACAAGATCTTCCGCCGACTTGCCAACAGGCACGATGGCGAGTTCACGGGGCGATTTTGAAGTTCGATCTTGGCGACGGCACGGCTCATCACTCGGAGAGTGATGGCTACATTGGCTTAGTACTCGCGAGGATAAACGCCGCCTTGGACGCGGCTGGGGAGTCCCATGATTCGCAAGAAGCCTTCAGCGTCGTCTTGGTTGTAGGCACCCTCTTCATCCATGCTGGCGATTTCGGCATCGTACAAGCTCTTCTCAGCATGACGAGCGTCCATCAAGATGTTGCCTTTGTAGAGGTTGAGGCTGACTTCGCCGGTGACTCGTTCTTGTGCCTTCTTGATAAACGACAGCAGTGCGTCCATTTTCGGAACGTACCAGAAGCCGTAGTAAACCATCTCGGCAACTTCCGGCGAGAGCCGGTCTCGCAAGTGGGTTAGATCGCGGTCGAGCGTCAATTGCTCAATCGCCTGGTGAGCGGCGTAGAGAACGGTCATGCCGGGGGCTTCGTAAACGCCGCGGCTTTTCATGCCAACGAATCGGTTTTCGATGATGTCGATTCGCCCGACACCGTTGCGGCCAGCAATTTCATTTAGCGCGGTCACCATTTGGAATGGTGTCTTGGCTTCCCCATTCAATGTGACGGGGACTCCACTTTCGAAGCCAATCCGGACATTTTCTCGGGCGTCTGGTGCCTCTTCCGGAGAGACCGTCATCGCGAAATCAATGATGTCATAACCGTTGACCGCGGGGTCCTCGAGCCGTCCGGCTTCGTAGCTGACGTGCAAACAGTTGGCGTCCGAACTGTAAGGCTTCTCGGCAGTCGCCTGCACGTCGATGTTGTGTTCTGCACAGTATTGAATCAGCTCGCGTCGTCCGGGGAATCGGTCTCGGAATCGTTTGATTCGCCACGGAGCAATCATTTTGACATCGGGCTGCAGAGCCTCGGCAGCAAGTTGGAATCGGCACTGATCGTTGCCCTTCCCCGTCGCCCCATGAGCATAAGCTTCGGCGTTCACTTCCCGAGCGACTTGCAAGCAAGCCTTCGAGATCAACGGCCGCGCGATGGATGTACCCAGCAGGTACGTCGTTTCGTATTTTGCTTGCCACTGCAAAACGGGAAAGGCGAAATCGCGGCACAGCTCTTCTTGAACGTCGATCAATCGAGACGACGCGGCTCCGTGTTTGTTGGCCTTCTCGACCATCGCCTCGTGGTCTTCGCCGGGTTGCCCGAAGTAGACGTAAACGCAATGCACATCGTATCCCTCTTCTTGCAACCAATTCAGGATGACGGATGTGTCCAAACCACCGGAGTAAGCAAGTACGCAGCTAGGCATGATTCTCAGTTCGCTAATGAAGAGAAAGTTTGTGTTGAGACATTCGCTCGAAAAATGCGAGCAAAAAGTATAGCCAGATTCATCGCCGAATCACCAGTAACTGGCGATGCAAATCCCTGGAACGAGATGCCCGGCTTCTTGGAGAAGCCGGGCATCTAAACCCAGACCTACAAATCGCTATTTTCCAGTGTGGCGATGAAGGGCAAGTGGCGGTAATCGTCGTTGTAATCCAAGCCATAGCCGACAACGAACTCGTCCGGAATCCGAAAACAATGGTAGTCCGGTTCGACGTCGACGGTGCTGCGTCCCTCTTTCCATAACAGAACGGCACTGCGCAGACTGCGCGGTTTTCCGTCGGAGATGGTTTTCATCAAGGCTTCCAAAGTCTGCCCGGTGTCGTAAATGTCATCGATCAACAGGACGTCCCGGTCTGTGATGTCTGGGAGCAGACTATCGTTCACAGACAACTCTCCCGGCGTTGTGGTTCGGCCGCGGTAACTTGAGGCCTGGATCAAGCCGACTCTCAGGGGCAAGTCGATCCGGCGAATCAAATCCGACAACAAAATGATGCTTCCGGTTAAGACTCCCAGCACGGTCAATGGCAGCCCGCGATAGTCAGCGGCAAGCTGCTGACCTAAGCGGTTAACTTCTCTCGCAATGTCGGCTTCTTCGATCAGCGTTTTCAAGTTTCCTACCTTGGTCTCGTCGGTCACTTGCCAACACGGACACACTTCAATTGGCCGCCACCGTGGACGTACAGCAGTCCATTCGAAAGAGCCGGCAATGCACGCGTGACTCCGCGGAATAATTGCGTGCTTGCCAGTTGTTGGTAGCCTTGAGGGCTGGCTTTGAACATCGTCAATCCACCAGTTGTCGTGACGAACAGAATCTTGCCATCAGCCAACAGCATGCTTCCGTAGTCGTAGCCGCGTTTCTCCCAGACAACCTTTTGCGTCTTGGGATCAATGCATCGCAAGACCGCTCCCGTGGCGCGTTCTTGGCCGTGAACACCGTAAATCAACCCTTTGTGAACAATGGGTGTCATGTAGTGCATGGAAAGCAATTCATCGCTGCTCCACAGAGTCTGTTGGCCTTGACCGCTTAGCTTCGCGTACACCGCGCCGACTCCGTAATGTGACGTCACAAACAGATGCCCGTCGAAGACAATTGGAGATGACGCGTTGACGGTGGGGCCTCGGCGGCCGAAGGGGAACTCGAATTGGATTTTGCCATTGGCTGGATCCACAGAAACCGTCTTTAGCCGAGTCACGAAGATCACGTTTCGCTTGCCATCGACTGTTGCGGCGACCGGCGACGAGTAGCTTGCGTGTTCGTTCGACACTTTCCAAGCGATTGTTCCTTTGTCCAACTTAAAGGCAACGATGCCGGCGCCTTCGCGTGATCCAACATTCACAATGATGTTGTCCCCCTCAACGATCGGCGTGCTACCCGCGCCAAAGTAGCCTTCCGGTGCATTGAAATCATCGTGTGTCTTTCGAGACCAGATGACTTTGCCGTTCGACATGCTCAGGCAATGCAGGCCGCCCTGTGGTCCATACACATAGACGTTGCCACCATGAATCAGCGGCGTGCATCGAGGGCCGCTGTCATTGCTAAAGCCGGTTTGGTACGAAGTCGGGAACTTCTTCGTCCACTTTATGTCGCCGGTCTTGGCATCCATCGACTCGACAATCAAATCGTCCGAGTCACGGTGAAACAAAACGGCGTTGCCTTTCGAAACGGCGATGCCGCCAAAGCCGCTGCCTACACTGCGGCTCCATGCCAACTTCGGTCCGCCGGCCGGCCAAAAATCGGCTAACTTCTCGTCAGCAGGGGCGATGCCATTTCGATTCGGACCAAGGATTTGTGGCCAGTCGCCCGCATGGGCAAAACCTGTCGATACGCAAATCGTCAACAGCAACACGATTCGGAATTGCATTAATGGTTATCCTCTTGAAGCACCAATGATCAATGAAAGCGACATTTGCTCACTCGGCAAAATCGCGAGCCTTGTCCGAGATATCTTTGCGGCACCACGCTCCGTCCCAGCGAATGGCTTTGACGCCTTGGTAGGCTCGCAACTTAGCGTCCGCGATGTTCTCACCCAAGCCGGTCACTCCTAGAACTCGACCGCCATCGCTGACGATGTTCTCGCCATGCAGTGCCGTTCCTGCGTGAAAAACTTTGACTCCGTCGATCGCGTCGGCTTCCGGGATTCCTCGAATCACATGCCCTTTGGTGTAGGAACCGGGGTAACCTTCGGAGGCCATCACAACACAAACGGCTGGACGCGAATCCCACTCCAATTCGCCAGCTTCGCTCAGCTTTCCGTCGGCGGCCAGCTTTAGGAGTTCGGCTAGATCGGACTTTAGCCGCATCAACACAGGCTGAGCTTCTGGATCACCAAAGCGAACGTTGAATTCGAGCACTTTAGGGCCTTGGTTGGTGATCATCAGACCCGCGTACAGGATGCCTTGGAAAGGACGATTGTCGATGTTCATGGCGTGGACGGTGGGGACCAGAATCTTCTCGACGATTACGTCCATCATGTCATCGTTAATAATCGGTGCCGGACAGTAAGCTCCCATGCCGCCGGTGTTGGGTCCTTGGTCTCCATCAAGGGCTGGCTTATGATCCTGGGAAGCGTCCAACGGCAAAATCGTGTGTCCGTCGACGATCGCCAAGATGCTGGCCTCTTGTCCGACCAAGCATTCTTCGATAACGACCCTTGCCCCGGCTTCCCCAAATTCTCGCGAAACCATGATCGAGTCGATCGCCGCCAGAGCCTCTTCTTTCGATTGGCAAACGATGACGCCCTTGCCTGCCGCAAGTCCATCGGCCTTCACGACAAGCGACATTTCCTCGCGTTCTTCGACGTACAGTTTCGCTTCCGTTGCGCCGGTGAACGTTTGAAACTCGGCCGTGGGCACATTGGCCTTGCGCATCAGTTCCTTCGAGAAACTCTTGCTACCTTCCAACTCGGCAGCCGGTTTGCTGGGACCAAAAATCCGCAGCCCAGCTTCACGGAAAGCGTCCACTGTTCCGTTCACCAGCGCGGCTTCGGGGCCAACAACGGTCAAGTCGATGGACTCAGTCTGACCGAACTTGACGAGCCGGTCGACATCGGTGGCTTTGATGTCAACATTCTCGCCATCAATGGCCGTACCTGCATTACCTGGTGCACAATAGACCTTGGTCACAGAAGGAGATCGCGCCAACTTCCATAACAATACGTGTTCACGGCCGCCTTGACCGATGACTAGAACTTTCATGGGAATCCTTCTTGATACACAGGATCGAGCGTCATAGCAGCCACGCCCGATGCAGAACTTGTTCACCAACCCAGATCGATTTGGTGGCAAGATTTCATTTCATTGCGTTCGAAACACACGAGGTGCGTGGTGTTGAGTATCCGATTTCCAGTGTGAGAATTCAACATTGCCGTTCCTTAGCGTCAGAATCAGGTGCGTTCAACGATTGTCGTCAAATTGGGCGGGAGATGGTAACCCGACGCGCTCACATGTATTCCCAATGGATGTCCAACGAATTTAGGGAGACGACGAATGAGGAACTGAGATTTGTCGGCTCCCTAAATTTGTTGGAATTCATGGGCTCATACGTGTTCGCTAGAGCAATTTACGCAAAACCGTCCCCGGAATGTTCAAAGGCATTTTGGATTTCGTTGATGTTGATTTTGAGCAGCGTCTTTTTCGTCGCCTCGATGACTTGCTTCCATGTA